>NZ_PJAV01000132.1:0-41263 GCF_002836695.1 Pseudoalteromonas sp. 78C3 | reverse complement strand
TTCTCAAGGATGCAGTGCATGGAATCTATTATCGAGTTAATTTCTAAAGTTCCAAACGTTGTTTGGAGTGGCGTCGTTGCTTCTTGCCTAACTTTCTTGGGTGTTTTGTGGACAAATAAAGGCAATGAAAAAAGACAGACAGCGCTGCTTGAACATGAAAAACAAAAATACCAATCCGAACAAAAACTAGCATTAAAGAAGGAGGTCTTTTTAAACGTAGCTAGCTCTTTCGCCGATGTATTAGAATTAGTTCCCAAATTAATGAACTTAGATTTCACGCAAAAAGGTATTGAAACTCAAATGGCTGGCCATAGTGGGATTGTTGCCAAATCCTACCTTGCAGCCAAAGAAGACTCCGTAGCTGCTATTTTAAATTATTCAGCCGAAACGGCTGAATCTATGATTAAATTAATGAAAGATAGAGCTGTAGTTTTAGATCACAAGGAAGCTATTGAAATATTCCAGTCGACAATAGACTCTGCTAACGATGAGAAAGATCGTATCATTTCAATTATGAAAGAATTACACCTTCAAGGGCACAATAATCAGGCTACATTTGATTATTTAAATAAAAATTATGAGATTCAAGAGGATATTGTTAAACGGAGTAAAGTGAGTTTAGAAGAACAGCAGTCAATCTTAGACCCTTTATTTCAGACTTTTGCAAAAAAATGTTTGAGTGAACATAGTCGCCTTTTATCATTATTACCACCTATGGCAATCGCTTTACGTAGTGAGCTTGAAAATGATCAAAATTCTCAAATATTTGTTGATGCTTTAAATGAAAATATTGAAAGGATGAATTTAGCATTTAATAGTCTATTCGAACGCAAAGAAGCCTAACAAAGGTTTTCAAGTCGGACTCGTAACAGCCTGCTCGGTTCCACTTCGTTTCACATTTTAGCAAGCTACTACTCGCCGCTTAAAACGGCGTTAGGTGTATATGATAATCGACAAGCTCGCAGGATTTAACAACCCATACAGCCTGATGGCAGAAAGAGATGTTAGAGCGTCCGCGTGGGTTTACCTAAAAAGAAGTACAATTACCGAAGTAGGAGCGCTGCTTTTATGGTGGCGTTTCCAATACGAAATTACTTTAGATTTCATCAACAAAGGACGACAATTTTACGACACTTCATCATTTAATGGTGGAGAATTAGTCTCATTTAAAGAAAGGCTTAAGCTTTATCGTGAAAGTGGTGAAAAGCATCCTGTTGAATTACCTTTGCATTACAGCTCGTACTGGCAAGACAATCACCTTTAATTCACTTAACAAGGTTGTAACCGGCGTTACGAACGGCCGGAAATGGCACTCTTCAGCCACTCAACAACATAAAATATTGATAATAATTGGCAAGGTATTTTACTGTGTCGGATGGCGTGGCTTCGCCACTTATCCGACCTACGTCAAAATATAAGTTGGTTAAGCCGAAGGCGCCACCCAACAAAGCTTCAGATTCACGCCTTGAAGGTCAGCAGCTGGCAATTAGTAGCCATAAATAAGCGAATCAAACATCAACAAAAAAGGCGCTTCCTTTACGGTAAGCGCCCTTCTCTTATCCCACTAATTACTTATTTTACGATTGTCATTTCGTCTAACAAGTTTTGTGCATTATCTACTTTATCCATTACCCACAACATGTAGCGTGAATCAACATGGATTGAGCGATTAAGCTCAGGGTTGTAATCCCAATCACCAATAATACTTTCGTAAACACCGTCGAACAGTAAGCCTACAAGCTCTGCTTTACCGTTAAGTGTTGGCGAACCTGAGTTACCACCGGTAGTGTCTACATTTGATAAAAAGTTAACGGGTACTGTATTCATGCCGCCCGTGTAATCACCGTAAAGCTTGGCTTTAATTTGCTCTTGTAACTTTTTGGGTGCATTAAATGGGTCAACATCGGTGTTTTTAGCGAGTAATCCTTCAAGCGATGTAAAAGGTGTTGCTACCAAGCCATCTTGAGGTGAGTAGCCACCTACGGTGCCATAGGTTACTCTTAATGTGCTGTTGGCATCGGCGTATACAGGTTTGTTTTTAGCTTTGTTAAACGCAATTATTGCGCTCATTAGCTCAGGGCGAGCTGCTTGTAATTTACCTGCAAGTGCTTTTGATTTATCTTCCTGTGCTTTCATTACTTTAAATATTGCTTTAGCGTATTGCACAAATGGGTCTTGGCTTTGATTTAGCTGGCTAAACGATTGCTCAAATAATGAATTGCGAACAGTGGCATTATCGAGTCTTGACTGCTCATACATGCTATCATGTAACGCGCTTTGGGTTGCTTTATCAAACCCATTTTGTACTTTAAATACGTTATCAACGTCGCTAAAACGCTCTTCTTTTGGAAGTGCTGCATACAGCTCTAAAAAGTGCAGTAAAATAGCTTTGTCTACTTTGCTATCATAACGGCGCGTCATGCGCTCAAGCCCTGCTTTAATGCGAGGTAAGTCACGTTCTTGATAACCAGATTCACGTTCGCTATTTGGCTTTTGTTTTTCATAAGCTAAGCGGTATAAACGTCGTGCTGTACTGATCATTTGTGAGCGATGTACATAACCTAACATGCGGTCGCGTTCACTGTGCTCTTGTGATTGCGCAATTAGCTCAGATAGCTCACCTAATACGCTTCCGTATTGTTCTTTACGCTCACCGTCACTATTGATCCATTGTGTTAACTCTTGCTCAAACTGTTTTTTGCGCTCAAGCATAGTGCCTTTTTTGAAGCTTTCGATCATCGAACCATAGTTTTTAATATAGTTGTTATAACCTGCAATGGTGCTTTCGTAAGCAATACGCGCTTTACTGCCGTCTTCTGAATTTTCTTCAATAAGCGACACGTATTTTGAGTTATGAACGCGTGCTTTAGGGTAACTGTCGTTAAATACGTTATCTACCTCTGTTGCAATGCGGTAGCGGTTAGTACGCCCTGGGTAGCCTGTAACCATTACAAAGTCGCCTTCTTGCACGCCTTTGGCACTTACTTTTAGGTAAGAGTCAGGTACGTAAGGTACGTTGTCTTCGCTGTACTCTGCAGGTTTTCCATCTTTGCCTACATAAGCGCGGTAAAAACCAAAGTCGCCTGTGTGGCGCGGCCACATCCAATTATCTATATCGCCGCCGTATTTACCTACGCCCATTGCCGGTGCATAAGTTAAGCGTACGTCTTTTATTTCAAGTGACTTAATTAGGTAAAACTCTAAACCACCATGAAACGAATACACATTACAACGATAGCTTTCGTCGGCTTCACACTGGGCTACTAGCGCTTTTTCATTTTTTTCGAGTGCGTCGTAGCGTGCTTTTGCTGTTAGCTCGTTAGTACCTTTAATTACTTCATCTGTTACGTTGGTAACCGTTTTTGTTACATATACGCGTGAGCCCGGCGCTGCAGGTAAATCTTCTGTAGGACTTTTAGCTAAAAAGCCATTTTCTAAGATATTGTTTTCAGGCGTTGAGTTGTATTGTACCGAGCCATAAACACAGTGATGGTTTGACACAACTAAACCTTTAGGCGATACAAACGATGCTGTACAACCACCTAGGCTAATTACCGCATTCATTGGGAATTCGGTTAATTTAGAAATAGATTCAACATCAATTTCAAGCCCTTTGGCTTTTAAAATTGATTCTAACTCTGGAAGTTGGTGTGGTTGCCACATGCCTTCGTCGGCTATGGCACTACTTGAAAGTGATAAAGAAAATGTGGCTGCTAATGTAGCTACAAGAGGTTTTAAACGCATTATAGAATCCTTTTTATTTGTTTCTATAACAGGTTACTCGTCAGTAGCTAATGAGGTCAATAGCCGTGCAATGAATTGTTACAATCAAGTGTTTAATCTTACTTTTATCAAAATTCATCGAAAAATCAAGAAACTGTTTTGCTGGTATGGGTCTACTAAAATAGAAGCCTTGCATAAAATCACAGTCTAATTTGTTCAACAAAGTATGCTGCTCTTTTGTTTCTACGCCTTCGGCTACCACTGTCAGCCCTAAACTGTGCGACATGGCAATAATTGCCTTTACGAGATTACAATCTTCATTGTTTAGTACAATACCGTCAATAAAACTTCTATCTATTTTAAGTACATTAAACGGATACTCCCTCAAATAACTTAATGATGAATAACCTGTACCAAAGTCATCCATTGATAAGTTAATGCCTAATGCTGTTATTTCAGTCAATATATCAACAACATTAGTGTGGCAACTCATCAATACTCCCTCAGTTATTTCAAGCTCTAAACTTTCGGGATTTACGTTTGCTTCACTCAATGAGTTTTGAATAAAACTGAGCAACCCTACGTCTCTAAATTGGCGAGGCGATAAGTTAACAGCCATGGTGTATTGCTGTGTGCGTTTACAAGTACTTTGCCATGTGTTTAAAAAATCTAATGCTTGGCTAATTACAAACTTGCCAATGGGTACAATTAATCCTGTATTTTCGGCAATAGGTATAAACTCATCGGGTGTTACATTACTTAGCACAGGGTTATGCCAGCGTAATAACGCTTCTGCGCCAATTATGTGTTTATTTTTGGCGTCAAATTGGGGCTGGTAGAATAACTCGAATTCATTACGTTCAAGGGCGCCACGCATCTGCTCTTCTATTACTAGTCGGCGCTGAATAATTACATTCATCTTTTTAGTAAAAAATGAATAAGTATTACGACCATATGATTTTGCTTGATACATTGCAGTGTCAGCATTTCGTAATAAATCAGCAACGGTTGTACCATTTTCTGGGTATATGGCTACACCAATACTCGCTGTAAGTATGTGTTCCCGGCCCTCAATTTTAAAAGGGGCTCTAAAGTTATTGACCAGTTTTTCAGTGATTTTTAAAGCAGAATGATGATCAGTTATACCGCGTAACAATACGATAAACTCATCCCCACCTAGGCGCCCTACCGTATCGTCTTTTCGCAGTGCCTCTTGTAGCCTTTGCGCTGATTCAATTAAAAGTTTGTCTCCTGTTTCATGGCCTAAGGAATCATTTATTTTTTTAAAATCATCTAAATCTAAAAACAGTACCGCTGCTTTTTCGTTATTTCTTTGTGCTTCAATAAGCAATTGCGACAAACGATCAAGTGCTAAAAAACGATTTGGGAGTAAAGTTAGACTATCGTAATACGCTTGATGTCTAATTAGTTCATCTGATTTATGCTGTTCTGTAATATCTCGAATAATAACCATTAACTGGTTATGTTCTGTTATTTTATTTATTCTTGCTTCAAAAAAAACGAGCCCATGGGGTAAAGCTAGCTCATATTTAAAGCTCATCATCTGCTCTTTTTCTAATACGAGGCTGATATAGGTTTCAAATTTTTTGGCTACAGCGCGCGGGAGTACATCACCCATTTTTTTACCAATAAATTGCTTTGGCTTGGTGTAGAGATCGGTCTCATTACTGGCATGATACTCAATAATAGTTCCATCATTTTCCATCAAGAAAAATAAGTCAGGAATTGCCTCAAAAATAGTTTTTAGCATATCCTCATTAAATGATGCATCTGCTTGTGCCTTTTTAACCTCAGATAAGTCAATATCAATGCAATACATTTGTTTTGTATTATATTGATTTGTAAACATAACATGGCTAGAAAAAACAGATACACTTTCGCCATTTTTACCTTTTAGGGTAATTTCGGATGCTGGAATTTCTATGTCTTTTTCTACCCAATCACTGTGTGCGTCAATTACAAATTCACACATTGATTCTGGAATTATAAGGTCTTCTATTTTTTGCCCTATGGCCTCTTCTTTGGTGTATCCGTAAAGTCGCACACTGCCTTCATTCCAATAAATAACACGACGCTCATTGTCATAACCTTGAACAGAAATTACATTTACCGCATCAAATAACTGGTGCAAATAGTCGTTAATTACAAATTAGTTGGTTAAGTCTGAAGCAACGTCGTCTAATTTCATTTTGAGGCTATATCCATAAGTAATTTTATTTAGTAATAAAAAACACCAAATAATAATTAAATTTAATTTTAATATTAAATTTCCATGTACATTATATACGCCATTATACAAAACAAAAAAAGAGCCGAAGCTCTTTTTTAATAATTGTTAACTGTATTTAAACTCTATAAAAACTGAATTTATTTTTTTGTCACATCATTTGGATGTTCCACGCCAATCCATGCTTTGAATAGTGCTTTTTGCTGTGGCGTTGCCTCTTTATCAGCAACTACTTTTTTAGGCTTATCGAAATCTTCTGATAATACTAATGTTAAGCTTTCAAGTGCATCGCGACGAAGATAGTCAACGGTTACTTTGTCGCCTGCCTTAAACGTTTCTAAGCTGGTTTTTAAATCTTTACCTACGTGATGTTTGTTTATAGCGACAATTTTATCATCGGTAGTTAAACCTGCTTTCCACGCACTGCCACCACGGCGAACGTAACTTAACGTAAGTAACTCGCCTGTGTTTTTAGCGGTAGCATCAATGCTTGCAAGGGCTTTTGCTTTTTCAGGACGTTCAAATTTCAAGCCTACTTTAGTAAGTAAGTCGTCAAAGTTAATACTTGCAGGCGACTCAACATTTTCTTGCCACCAGCTTGAGTAATCACGCCCTGTTAAATCTTTTAAGATATTAAGTACATCTATATCTGTAAAACCAGCTGGCATTTTATGATTGTTATAAAGTGCTTTGTGTACGTCGCGATAGCTTATTTTACCTTGGCTTTTTTCTAGCAAGTCGATATCTAAAACTAATGAAAGTAATGAACCTTCTGAATAAATATTAGTGCTGTAGTTACGTGCATGATCGCCACCTTGGTTAATCCATTTATCAAAACTTGTTTCGCTTGCGCTTTGCACTTCACGGCCTGGGGTTTGTAAATGGCGATTAATGGTTTTGCTCATCACTTTAAAAAATTCATCTGTGGTTTCAATACCAGAGCGAACCATTAAATGATCTTCAAAATAACTTGTTGAACCCTCTGCAATCCAAAGCAGTTTAGAGTAATTCATATTAGTGTAATCGTACGGCACTAAACCTTGAGGGCGGTATGCTTTAACATTCCACGTATGAACAAACTCATGCGCAGCGGTGCTAATAAAGGCTAGGTAATCTTCGCGGCTACCAAATCTATCGCGTGGACGTTGAATAATTGTTGAGTTTAAATGCTCTGTTGCACCACCAGCACCCGACGTAGCGTGTACCATAAATACATAACGTTCATACGGATAGCCATCCCAAATTACATTACCAGTAGCAACTAATTTTTTAAGATCGGTAAGCATTTGCTCTACATCGTAGTTACCATCGCCCCATATAACTAAATCGTATTCACGGCCATCTACTTCAAATGTGTGTAGTTGGTTAATACCCGTTTCGATTGGTGAATCAACAAGTACGTCGTAATCTGCTGCTTTAAATGAATTTTTGCCTTTTAAATTATCCATACCCGATACAGAGCGCCACTTTTTAGGTACCTCTAAATTAACGGTTACTGGCTCTTGGCGAAATGATTCACTAAACATAAAAAAGCCTGATGCATCTATAAATGCATGGCTGTCGTCAATGTGGCGAGCGCGCTTACCAAGCTCATTTGCATACACCTGGTAGTCAACATTAACTTCTGTTGGCTCATTAAGGTGTACACGCCATGTACTATGGTCAATTTTTTCCCATTTTAACTCTTTGCCATCTTCATCTTTAGCTTTGAAGTAACGAATGCCATTGGCAAGGTTTAGCATTTCATAGCGACCCGTTCGCCATGCAGGAAGTTTTATATCAAGATGTGCTTGCGCTGTTTTTGGAAACTCAACACTTACATCGCCTAAATGATGTTGTGGTTGTGAGATTTCTAAAGAATAATTTACATCGGCAAATACAGGTGCTGAACATGCAGCTAAAATAGATAGGGCTAATAACTTTTTCATAGAGACTCTTAGTGGAAACTTAATTGCCTGCAAGACTAGCAAGCCCCTATTTAAAAGTGAATTAAATACGACAAATTGCCCCGTATACGAGTTTATACGTAGTAGCTTATTAAAATTTCTAAGTTTTTTACTAGATAACTACACATAATAAAAATTTGTTGTAAACTGAAGATAATAAAATTAATTTGATGGCGGTACGCTTAGGTGTCTGAAAGATCTAATCCAACAGATAAAAAACTCAAACAAGCAATTGATGCTCGTATGGCTATTGAGAGTGCACGCAAACATCAAGTGGATATTTTGTGCGACTTTGCAGCTAAACTTTCGCTAAGCTGTAAAGGGCTTGATATTGAGTTAGATAATCGCCTTGCTAAATTTAGAAGTGCACTCAATAAAGGTATGAGCTTTGAAGACCTCTCTCCTCTTGTTAGTGAAACTTTGATATTACTTAAAAATCAAGAATCGATTCAGCAAGCTCAGCAACGTGATTTATTCAACAGTGTACAAAATGCAGGTAAACAGTTACAAAAAACTAAAGGTTTACCAGACGATACTCGCAGAGCCCTGAGAAATTTACTCGATCAAGAGATTAATAACGTTCAGTCAACCCATGGTTATATTCCGCTACTTGACCAACTTATTCTTTTTTATCATGAAGCATTGCTAACTAAGCAAGACCCTCAAGCCGATAATCAGCGCCCTGTAAAACAAGCTCGTGCAAAAAAACTACTTGAGCTGGCTAACGAACTTATACTTGAAGAAGAAGCTACACTACAAATTAATAGTATAAAAAATAATATTACAGAAAGTGACACAATCGATGCATTACTCGATGTTGCGATTAACATAATTGAAGTCGTAGTAAAAAACATTAGCAAAGAGCGTAAATCTGCACAAAGCTTTTTAGTTTCATTAAATCAAACCCTCGAAGATCTACATAATTCTATTGTCTCTACTAGTAGACACTCAGAATCGATGAGTATTGAGTTTGATTCGTTAAATAAAAGCATTGAACTAAAAATAAAAAACCTCAACGAACAAACACAAAAAGCAACGTCAATCTCATCTTTAAAAGAACTTGTAGATAACGAATTAAAATCACTAAGCGAAGATTTTCTAGCAAAAGAAAAGTTAGAACGAAAAGATAGAGAAATGCTTAGCACTAGCTTTAGTGAAATAAACAAACGAATTGTTACTTTAGAAGATAAGTTAACAACGTATAAAAAACGCTTAAACGAACAGCGCTTTAAAAGTTTACTTGATGGGCTTACAAAACTGCCTAACCGAGCTGCATTTGATGAACGTTACAATCACGAAATGCATTTGTTTAATGTGCAGCCATCAGATGTTACGCTTGCGGTTATTGATGTTGACCACTTTAAATCTATCAATGATAGATTTGGCCATACCGCAGGTGACATTACCTTACAGGTTATATCAAAAGCGTTGCAAAAATCGGTAAGAAAGTCCGATTTTATAGCGCGTTACGGCGGTGAAGAATTTGTATTGTTAATGCCAGGTGTGTCGCTTGAAAACGCAACATTACCTCTGGATAAAGTAAGAAAGGTAATTAAAAATATACCTTTTAAATTTAGAGAAAAACAAATTGAGATCACAATCTCGGTAGGTGCAACTCAGTTCAAAAAAGGCGATACTCTGTTAAAGGCATTTGATAGAGCAGATGATGCTCTTTACGAGGCCAAAAATTCAGGACGAGATAGACTTTGTACCAGTAAATAATGTCATAGCCATTATAAATTTTATGACAAGTAGTTTTTTACGATTTAGCAGTAAGGAGAACGTCTATGTTAATACAGTTAAACCCAACTGGGGTTTTAGATTTACTGTCGCAATTAGAAGTTGATTTATTAGAGCAATCTTCTGCTAGTGAGCGTTATAAGTTATTTAGAAACTGCGTACTAGCAGTGCTTAATGTAGGTAGCCATACCGACGAAAGTAGCGATATATACGACAAATACAAAGATTTTGATATTCGTTTAGTAAGCCGCGAACGAGGCATTAAAATTGAGCTTGAAAACCCACCCGAAACCGCATTTGTTGATGGCGAAATAATTACCGGAATTCACGAGCATATATTTTCTGTTATTCGCGATATTTTGTTTATTTGTCAAAAATACGAAAAAGATTTAAAAGAGCAAAAAGCCATTACTCATATGGTATTCGATATGCTCAGAAATGCAGGTGCTTTGCGTGTTAATAGCGAACCAAGTATGGTTGTTTGCTGGGGCGGACACTCAATAAACGAAGTTGAATATAAATACACAAAACAAGTAGGTTACGAACTGGGCTTACGTGGATTAAATATTTGTACTGGTTGTGGCCCTGGTGCCATGAAAGGCCCAATGAAAGGTGCCACTATTGGCCATGCAAAACAGCGCAATACCAATAACCGTTACTTAGGCCTAACAGAGCCAAGCATTATTGCTGCAGAGCCACCAAACCCTATTGTTAACGAATTAGTTATTTTACCTGACATTGAAAAGCGCCTTGAAGCTTTTATAAGAACAGCTCACGCTATTATCATTTTTCCTGGTGGCGCAGGTACTGCTGAAGAATTGCTATATTTATTAGGCATATTACTTCATCCAGATAACACCAAACAATGTTTGCCTGTGATTTTAACTGGCCCTAAAGAAAGTGAAGCGTACTTTAAAGAGCTGTGTGAATTTGTTGAAATGACGCTTGGTAAAGAAGCATTAGATAAGTTTGAAGTTATTATTGATAATCCTGAGTTAGTTGGGCAAAAGCTAAGATCGGCTATGGCCAATGTTCGTGATTACCGTAAAAGTGAAGGCGATGCCTACTACTTTAACTGGACGTTAAAAATCGATAACGATTTTCAACAACCTTTTGCACCAACACACGAAAATATGGCAAGTCTTGATTTACATCTTGATCAACCAAAGCAGTTATTAGCGGCTAATTTACGCAGAGCTTTTTCAGGTATTGTAGCTGGAAATGTAAAAGACGAAGGCGTTAAAGCCATTAAGCAAAACGGTCCATACATTTTAAGTGGCGAGCCTGCCCTTATGGAAAATATGGATACGTTATTACAAGCATTTGTTGATCAAGGCCGTATGAAACTCCCTGGCAGCAAATACATTCCGTGTTACAAAATAAAAGCATGAGTTTTATAGTTTGAAACCCCATTTACTTCTTATTGATGCGCTTAATTTAATTAGGCGCATTTACGCCGTTGACGCTAATCAAAAACATCACAGTGATGAGCAAATGATACAAACGTGCTGTGCACGTGTAGCTCATGCGTGTAAAAAGCTTTTAGATACAAGTAATGCAACCCATGCGATTGCGGTATTTGATGGTGACAAAAGCTGGCGTTATCATTTTTATAAAGACTACAAACACTCCCGTGCCCCAATGCCTCAAGTGCTAAAAGATGCCTTAGAGCACTTTAAAACCGCAATAGAAGAAACCGGTATTGTTGTATTTGAGCCTATTAACGATGAAGCCGATGACATTATTGCAACGCTTGCGTTTAAGGCATCAAATAATCAAATAGCTAATACTGTTGTCTCTACTGATAAAGGCTTTTTACCCTATATAGGCCCCTACATTACAGTTTATGATTATTTTAAAAAACTCTATTTAGATGAGACAAGTATAAAAGAGCGTTTTGGTGTTGAGCAAAATAAGCTCGTTGATTTTTGGGCTTTGGCTGGTGATAAAACAAATGATATTCCGGGAGTAAAAGGAATAGGCACTAAGTCTGCGCAGCAAATAGTTAATAACTATAATTCAATTGAGCATGCGGCCGAAGATGAGTCTCTAAGCCCGAGTATTAAAGCAAAGTTAGCCGCTAATATGGATATGTACGTAATCTCAAAGCACTTGGTTAGTTTACGCACCGATATAAATTTAGGCTTTAGTTTAAAGCAGTTAAGGCTTAATTAATCGCAAGTTAATAGCCTCTAAACATTACAAAACGTATACTATTTATTAGTTACCGGAGTTAGAGTAAACCATATTGAAAAAATTTATCCGATATTTAATCTTAGGTTTAGGGCTATATGCACTGATAGCAGCGTTGGTGATCACCTTTTATAAAGATGATCCTCAGGCTATGATTTGGCAAGACCGAGAGGCTTTCAATAAACGTTATATCGAAAAACTATCACTTGAGCAGCCAACAACACTAAATACTGTGCTTGATTATTTAGGCAGCCCCGACCTTACTTATGCCAAACGAGATGGTGAACAGGTATTTCAGATTGTTTTTTACCGTACACAGCATAAAACATCTGACGGTATAACCACTATGGATGAATGTACTGGGTTATTATTTAAAAATGGGCAGCTATTTTTATGGGGTCCTAGTGCATATAATAAATATCAAGAACAAAACTAGGTGAAGGTTTAATGGATGAAGCTGTTTCAACTACTTTAGAGCAGCTGCTTAATAATACGCAGCTGTTTTTAAGCTATTATAACAATAAACAAAAATGGACAGCCTTATACCCCATGGCAAGTAAGCTAGCTGAGCAATATAGAGTGCTCTATAGCGAACAGCCATTCGCATTACAAGCTCGTTTAACACTTTATAATCCTAATTATTCTTATGCCACCAATTTAGTTGTTAGCCAGAGTGTAATAACCGCTGCACTTTGTAAATCTCAACACTATAACAATGCCCTAAGCGAGCTATACATAGCGGCTTCACTTATTGAGCATTTATGTGTTGGAGCGCAATTAAACAAGCTTTGCGAACAAACACCTTTTCAAGACTCTGATAAAAACATATGGAAAATACGTCATCAGTTAGCCGCAAAAGTAATGTTATCCAGTGGCGATTCTGCCAAACCCGTCACGCAATTATTAGCTAAGTTAAGTAAATATAAACAAGCATTGGTAAGTGCTCCTAAAATAATGCTTTACGATGGGGGCATAACACTAATTGCTTTAGCAAATATTATTAGTATGAACATTACTAGTAATACGGCTAATAAACACATAAGTTTATTTAAAGCACTTACTGACTTGTACATTCGCACACCAAATTTGTTTGCACTGCAGCTAATCAAATCACTTATAGCCCATTTGGGGCCACTATTACCGGGAAGCCGCGTTTTTTATGCCGAGCAAACCATGATTTATTTAGCGACTGATGCGCAGCAAAAACATATTTTAATTAGTAACACTAATCCAAATAAATTAGCTTGGTTTAGCGTTAAAGCAACGCTTAACGACAACCCAAAACAATGGCATTGCGCTGATAAAACCATTAGCTTCAAAGTGTTTAACAGTGAACATGTTAAGTCAAAAAGTGTGGTTGGCGTTGATAAAGCACAGTCTTTACTTGAACTAATAAGTAATATTAAGTCACAGCACGAATATAGCTATAAAGGGCTAAGCCAGCTAATGGTGGCTCACCCTCAGGTAGTTGCTAATTTATGTGAGGCAGTAAAACCTTATAATAAGGAGCATCAGGCCGCTAAAGACTTAAAGCATAGTTTATCGATGGTCGGTTATTATAATGCACCTGCGATAATTCAAAGAGTTGTTTTTGAGCAATTAGTTAATGTTACCCCACACCCTCTGCAAGCCTACGTTACTAACAGATTAAATGGTTTAGTAAAAATAATGGCCTTATTAGTCAGTAAAAATAAACATGACCAGTTTGAACACATTACATTACCTTTATATGCTTATGCTCACTTTTTATTAACGCAATGCAGTACACAGCTTTCTCGTAAAACGCTGATTGACGACACACCAAATAAAACATTGAGTGCCCCTATTTGCTCATTTTTTGGAGTAGATTCAATTAATAACGAGCAACTAACGCAACAGCTTACTCATTTATTAAGTGACAACCCATGGACAACGGCACTTTTAGAAGCAGAGCAAACACCTAAAAAACACTTAACTGATTCTCATAAACTCTGGATCACACTTAAAATTGTTGCCCAGAGTGTTTTTAAACCAGAACTTGCGCTAACAGCGTGGCAACTGCAAACATTAAACGAACAACTGAAAATACTAAATTGGCAAAACCCAACTGATTTTAATCAAAAATTAGAATCTCTCGCGTTATTTAATAGTATTTAATTTATGGAAACCTATTTAACGTCTTTATAC
The DNA here is from genome assembly GCF_002836695.1 of Pseudoalteromonas sp. 78C3. Taxonomy (NCBI): domain Bacteria; kingdom Pseudomonadati; phylum Pseudomonadota; class Gammaproteobacteria; order Alteromonadales; family Pseudoalteromonadaceae; genus Pseudoalteromonas; species Pseudoalteromonas sp. 78C3. The sequence goes on along the minus strand of NZ_PJAV01000132.1, from coordinate 27,247 downwards.
CCATTATAACTTTGATGTATACCCAGTATTTCTTGTATAAACTAGCAAAATGGGTGATAAGTTGATATAAATGCGCCCTTAAATTTTCAAGCACGTTCACATAAATGATCTAACAAGCGATTACTCTCTCAGGGTAATAATTTATGTGCAAATCAAACTCTTTAAAGGAAAAGTCAATGGCCAAACAAACCATCACAGTGATCAAAGGCGACGGCATCGGTCCGAGCATTATCGACTCAGCACTTGAAATATTAAAAGCCGCAGGTTGCGACTTTGATTATGAATTTGTTGATGCTGGCCTAGCTGCACTTGAAAAAACAGGTGAGTTACTTCCACAAGACACGGTTGATACAATAGCTAGAAACAAAATCACTCTTAAAGGCCCATTAACAACGCCTGTAGGTGAAGGTTTTACGTCTATTAACGTAACACTTCGTAAGCAATTTGGTTTATACGCTAACGTACGCCCTGTTAAATCATTTGTTGGCACTAAAGCGCGTTACGACGATATTGATATCATTACTATTCGTGAAAATACGCAAGGTATGTACTCAGGTGCAGGCCAAATAGTAAGTGAAGACGGTAATGAAGCAGAAGCAAAATCGATAATTACGCGTGAAGGCGCAGAAAAAATCGTAACTTTTGCATATGAGCTAGCGGTACGTGAAGGTCGTAAAAAAGTAACTGCTGTTCATAAAGCTAACATTTTAAAATCAACATCTGGTTTGTTTTTAAAAGTAGCACGTGAAGTAGCTGAGCGTTACCCACAAATTGAATCAAATGAAATGATTGTTGATGCAACGTGTATGAAACTGGTAATGACACCTGAAGAGTTTGACGTAATTGTTACGACTAACTTATTTGGTGATATTTTATCTGACCTTTGTGCTGGTTTAGTTGGCGGTTTAGGTATGGCTCCAGGTGCTAACATTGGTGAAGACGCTGCAATTTTTGAAGCTGTACACGGTAGTGCACCAGATATTGCTGGCAAAAACCTAGCTAACCCAACATCTGTAATTTTAGCGTCTATCCAAATGCTTGAGCATTTAGATATGGGCGATACAGCAGAGCGTATTCGTAGTGCTGTTGCTGATGTAATTAAATCAGGCGACCGTACAACCCGCGATTTAGGCGGCAGCCACGGTACAACTGATTTCACTCAATCAGTAATTGACCGTTTATAATTAATATTTGTTATTAATTTAAATAGCCCGCTAATTTAGCGGGCTATTTTTATTTGTTAATTAAGCTTATACCAACCTGCTTATATAGTTAGTATTAAACCTAAATAAACTTAACAGTAGTAATCCTAATAAACCTGCCAATGATCCGCCACTTGAACCCGAACTACTTTGTTGCTTTTGCACTGTAAGAGATAACTCTTTAGTAAAATTATCATTTGTTTGAGTATCAGTAACATTCAACGTTACACTAAATGCCCCGTCAGTTTGATAAGTATGCCTTGGGTTTTGTAAGTTTGATACCGCACTGCCATCACCAAAATCCCAACTGTAAGTATAACTATTAAAGCCGCCGGTTACTTGCGCATTAAATTGAGCGCTTAAATCATTTACTGTAACGTTTGCGTCTATGCTAAGCGGAACAGTTGCAGTTACATCAACTGCTTTAGTTTGCTCCGTGCCTTCGTTATCTGTCACTGTAAGCGTTACTTGGTAATCACCAGAGTATAAATAATTATAAGTGAGCGATTGCGTCGTTAAAGTACTTCCATCCCCTAGCTGCCAATTATAAGTATACGGTGCTACTCCACCTGTAAACGAAGCTTGAGCTGTTAATATTCCTTGGTTTATTTCATATTCAATTTCATTTACAGATAATGGCTCAACTAATATAACTTGAGCTACAGCTACTTGCTGTGAAGTATCATTACTTGCCATAAACTCAACGCTATAGGTGCCATAGTCTTGATATTCATGAGTAGGCGTTAACTCTGTGCTTGAGCTACCATCGTCAAAACTCCACGTGAATTTATCCGCAGGCGTGAGTGCAAAACCTTCTACATTAAAATTAACGATTAAACCTGTTTTGGTAAAATTAATACCTTTAGTAACATCGTAATTAAGCTCTACTTCTATATCTTCACTATCAGCTGACTGGCTTATAATATTAAACCCAAAGCCAACCTGTGGAAGCACAACGCCCGATGGCTGTTGCGCTGAAAAACTATAGTCGGTTTTATCAGTAAACTCTGTAATAGCTGATAAATCATCATCACCTAACCCAGCTCGCTGTGGATATAAACTAAAAGCAGCATCACGAATTTGAATTGCTGAAGCAGCCGGAGTTTGCGTACTGCCTTTATTTATCGAGCGCTGATCAGCATCTACCACTAATGCAAAACCACTACCTGGATGCTCTGTCGTGTTGTTATCTGCTTGAGATTCATTGCTATACCACAATAATAATCCCGGTGAGTACTGCTCTGCTTGCAAACTACTATCAACGCCTGTGTATGAACGCAATTGTAAATAGTAATGTGATGGCGATGCATATGTGTAACTACCTATTTTTTCAAAGCCATTAAACTCGGTGTTAATTTGATCTTGTGCATTATTTTGCCAAATTAAGGTATCACTTTGCTCAATACGCATATCATCCACAACAAAACCATAATAATGTGTGTTCGCATCTGTTATGTATTCAATTTTTAGATCAATCATTTGCCCAGCATAAGCTGATAAATCAAACTTATGAGTTAAATAGCCGTTAGGCTGCTTAGCATCACTATTAAAAAATGAATCACCTGATATATACGGACCAATGTCACCATAGTATGGGTTTATTGCTTGGGTATAATTACTAGCAATAGGCTCCCCATTTACTTTTACCTGTACTAAATCATAGTCGCGCTCAATACTGTAATAAGCAATAAAGCTTAAAGTAAGTGCCTCAGTTGTGTTTGGTAGCGTTACTGTATTAACTAGGCTGTTACTAACATTGTCGCCCGTATTTGAATAGTATTGAAAATCGCCTTCTACTGGCGTTTTAAATTTTTCGAGTCGAGATGGCAGTGTTATTTTTATTTGGCTTTGTAGTTGTGAAGTACTCGCAGTATTAATTAATGTTTGCTGTGCGTTAGCATCTATCTCATCCATATCAAGCGTGAGCTGATTAGCCCAATTACCCTGGTATCGATTTTGTAAATATTCAAGCGCATAAGGACTAAACATAACAGGCTCTGAACCTCGTGGCGAACCTGCCCAACTTCCTGTCGACATAACTGACCAAGACGCAACAGGCTCACCTACCGTGTTAGATTGTAAGTCGTATTCATCTAATAATCCCAAGTCATGCCCAAACTCATGTACCACCACGCCAATCCCAGCATCAATTGGATTAATTGTGTAACCAAAGAGTTTAATACTGCTGCCTGCAATCTCGCTCGGCCCACTATTTTCATCAAATACATAGTAGCGGTGCGACCAAATAGCGTCGGTGCTTAGGTAACCGCCACCTGACTCCTCACCAATACTTGAATGAAAAATCATTACATGATCAATAATTCCATTAGGCTCGTTGAGGATGCCATCGCCATCAACATCATCTAAATCAGTTAAATCATAATCAGCTAAATTAATATTAAACTTTGCAACCGCCTTCTCCACAGCCTCTTTGACTAAAGCGGGCGCATTTTTATCACGCGTACTGCCTTGGCGTTCACCATATATTTTTGCATTGCTATCAGCGGTTACCCAGCCATATACCTGCCCGTTAAAGTTTAAGCTATTACCAGATGCTGCTTTATAATAATCTGCAGCCGTTGATAAGCTTTGTCCATCAGGGCCCGCATAACCTTGAGTATTAAAAAGCATTTGCTGATAGTGTTCAGTTGAATAATCAGCGTAAAACATGTCTGTGTCTTGCTCTACAAGTCGATTATCGTCATGTTTGAGGTCAGGAAAATCAATTAAGATAGCTAACACTTTTACATCATTAACGCTTTGATCAGGCACTAGCGACGTTGAAAAAGCGGCTTGTTGTTTATTTGTGTTTGAAAAATCCGTAGAGGAGGATTTAAATTGCCTAAAGCCATTTTTAATTGAGTGATTGGCAACTTCTTTGTTACTCATATATGACTTAAATGAACTATCTAACTCACTAGAGGATATTTGGTCTCTTTTTTTAAGCCAATATAAAATACGTTCTTCGTTAGTTATACCAACATCATGCGGGCTTAAATTATTAGCCGCTACCATAGGGCTTAATAGCGTAGTTAAAAGCGCAATTAACGTCACTTTTTTCACTGTTTTTTCCTCAAACATAATTATGTAGTAATCATACCTAATAATAGAAATTTAAACATGCGATAAAAACATATAGTTAACATGTGCAATAAAGGTTAATGGTCTGTCACACTCTTTTATAACTAAAATCAAACACACAACCTAAAACGCATAATTTCTGCTAGTTAACTCAGTTAAATACAGTATTTCTGAAGATTTAAATTAAAAAAAGCTACAAAACGAATTTAAAATGCAAAAAACCACTTTCAAGGTTGACATAAGGGTTCAAAACCCTTAAAAATAAACCTATACAGAATTTTTAATTTAAAAGCAGTGTTTTGCTAAGTAGAGTAAAAACTATGAACACACAAATTAACCTTTTAGTCGTACTCGTACTGGTCTTAGTTATAAGCCCAGCGGGGATGTATTAAAAGGTGATACTGCTTTTTAAAAACCCTCGCACTACGCGGGGGTTTTTTTATGCATAAAAAAAGCGCACAGAGGAATGAGGATGAGCAAACAAGAATATAATGGCTCTGAACTAGTAGTTCAGGCATTAAAAGAGTTAAAGGTAAAATACATATTTGGCTACCCCGGTGGTTCGGTTTTAGACTTATATGATGCACTTTTTCAGCAAGATGATATTGAGCATATATTAGTACGTCATGAACAAGCTGCCACACATATGGCTGATGGTTATGCTCGTGCTACTGGAGACGTTGGTGTTGTACTTGCAACCTCAGGCCCTGGCGCTACAAACTGTATAACGGGTATTGCAACGGCCTACATGGATTCAATTCCTATGGTTGTATTGTCAGGCCAAGTACCTACAAATTTAATTGGTGACGATGCATTCCAAGAAACTGATATTGTTGGCTGTTCTCGCCCTATAGTTAAACACAGCTTTAACTGTAGAAGTGCTAAAGAAATCCCAACAATCTTAGCTAAAGCCTTTTACATAGCCAGTACAGGTCGTCCTGGACCTGTTGTAGTTGAGCTTCCTAAAGATATGCTTAACCCTGCTATAAAGTTTGAATACGAATTTCCTAAAACAACAGAGCTAAGAACATACAGCCCTAATACTAAAGGGCATTCAAAACAAATTCGTAAAGCGGTAACAACTATTCTAGAGGCCAAAAAACTGGTTATCTATTCTGGCGGTGGTATTGTTATTTCAAATACGTCAGAGCAATTAACGCATCTAGTTGAATCGTTAAATGCACCCATTACCAATACACTAATGGGGCTTGGCGGCATATCAGGTGTACATCCAAACTTTGTAGGTATGCTAGGCATGCACGGTACGCTTGAGGCTAACAAAGCAATGGCAAACGCCGATGTGATTTTAGCGCTTGGTGCACGATTTGATGACAGGGTAACTAATAACGTTAAAAAGTTTTGTCCAAATGCCACAATTGTTCATGTTGATGTTGACCCAACTTCAATTTCAAAAACAATCAAAGCACACATACCAGTTGTAGGTTGTTTAGCAACCGTACTTGAACAACTACAAACGGGTATTGATAAAAGCCCAATTAAAATAGATCGCAGCGCGCAAGAAGATTGGTGGCGCCAGATTATCAGCTGGCGTGAACAAAAATGTTTAAGCTACAACACTGATGGCGACAAAATTAAGCCACAAGCCGTTATTGAAGCTGTTTATAAAGCCACTAATGGCGATGCTTACGTAAGTTCTGACGTTGGTCAGCACCAAATGTTTGCAGCACAATATTACCCATTTAAGCATCCTCGTCAGTGGATAAATTCAGGCGGCCTAGGCACTATGGGCTTTGGCTTACCTGCTGCTATGGGCGTAAAATTAGCCTTTCCTGATAAAGAATCTGTATGTATTACGGGTGATGGCTCTATTCAAATGAATATTCAAGAGCTATCTACCTGCTTGCAGTACAACCTAGCGGTAAAAGTTGTATCACTCAATAACCGCTCTTTAGGTATGGTACGCCAATGGCAAGATATGGTTTACGGCGGTCGTCATTCATCATCTTACATGGACTCGCTGCCTGATTTTGTTAAGTTGGTTGAAAGCTACGGGCATGTGGGTATTAAAGTAAACACACTTGATGAGTTACAACCTGCAATCGATAAAGCTATGAGCATAAACGATCGTTTAGTCTTTTTAGATATTCTTGTAGACGAGAAAGAACATGTATACCCAATGCAAATCAAGTTAGGTGGCATTGATGAGATGTGGTTACGTAAAGGAGTAAAAGCATAATGCGTCGTATTTTATCTATTTTACTGGAAAACGAACCAGGTGCACTGTCGCGTATTGTTGGGCTTTTTTCACAACGTGCATACAACATTGACAGCCTAACTGTTGGCACAACTGATGATCAGTCGTTATCACGTATTACCATTACCACCATGGGTGATGACAGAGTGGTTGAGCAGATCACAAAACAAGTTAACAAATTAGTCGACGTGCTTAAAATTATCGATTTAACAGAAATGAGTCACATTGAGCGAGAGTTATTGCTTGTTAAGGTATTTGCTCAAGACGAGACGACTCGTGCAGCGGTTACCCGCGTAGTTGATGTGTTTCAGGGTGTTATTTTAGATATGGGCCGACAAAGCTATAGCCTGCAACTAGTGAGCAGTACAGACAAAATAGAATCGTTTTTAGACACACTTCGCCATGAAACCGATATTATTGAAGTTGTACGTTCTGGTGCTGTTGGCATTGGCCGAGGCGATAAAGCCTTAAAAGCATAAATTTATAATATAAAGGCATCAATTGATGTCTTTATTAAACATAAAAAAAAAGAGCTAAATAGCTCTTTTTTTATTTTAATTCGTTAAACCTATTAAGGGTTTACTTGGTCTTTAAGACCTTTACCTGCTTTAAAGCTTGGGATAGTTGCCGCTGCGATTTGGATCTCAGCACCCGTTTGTGGGTTACGGCCAGTGCGAGCTGCACGTTCTTTTACTGAGAAAGTACCAAAACCAACTAATGCTACTGAATCACCTTCTTTTAAAGAAGAAGTTACAGCACCTGTAAACGCGTCAAGAGCACGAGTAGCAGCGGCTTTAGAGATTTCTGCATCAGTAGCAATTTTTTCAACTAATTGAGCTTTATTCATTGTTAGATTCCTATTCGTTATTATTTTGCCTTCGCAAAACCTATCTTTATGCATTTTTAAAGAGTTAGCAACAGCAAATTGCATTTTTTGCTTAAATTCTTAAAAAATGAGTAAAATTTAAATAATTCGCGGTAGAATACAGCGTGTTGGGTTAACAAAGACTTAATTTGAGTACAATTTTGGCGCAAGTTAAGCAACTGGGTAAATAAGCTATATTTTTTCGATAACTAAGGTCACTTCCCCGACCTCGACTCCAAACTTAACAATAGATGTGCGGTTTATCAAGCGCGATTGTGTAACCAGGTACATCCAATCGTCAAAATTCACTTCTAAAGTACTGCCATCGTATGGAAGCTCTACATCATAATTCCAATGAAATACGCTGCCGTCACTTTTGCCTTTTGCTGTACCTATAACATCAGCTGCTGTCCCCGTTAAACTATTGTCTTCATTTAACGTTATTTTCCAGATTCGCTTTTGGGTTTCGCCATCATCATAAACAAAGTCTTCTTCAATAACGCCCTGGTTACCGTCCCAAGTCGCATTCATATCTACGACAAGCTTTCGGGTCAATTCGCCTTTAAAGTCTTGTACAACACCATAGGCTTTCAAATTTCCGCTAAAAAACGTTTTAAAGTCGAAATTTGGCGATGTATTTTTATAATGTTCAACATTTGGTGCCGAACAGCTAATTAAAAGTAGAGCCGAGAGGCTCATAACAGCTGCTTTTAACGTGTTTAATATGTTCATATTAATTCCCTAATAATTGCTTTCGTAATTTTGGCTCAGAAGTTTTTTCATCAAGCCAAATAGCTAAAAAGTCACTCGAAAATTGAGGTTCATCAATTTCACCCATTTTTTCATCATTATGATAAAAAGTGCTCATACCTTGCTCATTTGTCACTAATGTTAGTGAGTCACCCTTTTTTATATCAGGCCAAATAGACAACAATTTACTGTCGTATTTATCTGCCAGCCCTGTTTTTCCAAGATGTTCCCACTGCTCATTTGTTGCTTTTACTATTTCTTTAGCGTCAAAGTCACGTAAATAGGTAAGCTTAAACTTAACAGGATGTGTTTCTGCGCTGTAATTACCTGAAGGGGTAAATAGCACGGCGTCATATACATCCCAAAATAAATACTCCATTCGTGCTTCGCCTACTTTATTAAATTGTGTGTTAGCTAAAACAATTGAAGTTGTAAGCAAATAAAAAGTAACTGCCTTTAGTAAAAATTTCAAAATAAGCTCCCTTTGAGTCAATGGGTAATGTTACGAAATAGAAATTGTGGACGATCAGCGATTGATGAATAACTTGATTTTTTGGTTTATAAAAATAATAACAGTAAATACTGTAGACCAAAGCGCGCCGTAAACGAGCCAGAATTGCCATAAAGGGAACCCTAAACTTATTACTTCAAAGCGTGCTCCAGCCCAATAACTTGCTGGCGCAAAAGCCATGCATACTAAAAAGGCCTGCCAAAGCTTTAATTTGCTCAAAAAAACCATAGAGGTATTTAAAGAAAGTAATAATGCAGCCCATAAAAAGACGAGCCATAGAGGGAAGGGATAAACTTTAAATTCTAACAAGCCTAACTTTACCGCTATAAATTCTAACAATAGTGCTAAAGGTAGGGCTTTAATTAGTAGTAAGGAGTCTTGTTTTTTCTGCTTTGACAAACAAAACATTAAAACAATAATCAAACCACTAAAAAGTAGCGAATTGGCTTCAAGCAGCAATGATAAAAACCACACTGCTTGAAATAAAATAAAATTAGTAACCGAGCGCAATATCATCGTTATCACTAGTAAAACGAGGTTTACGCGCCATTAAATGTACCGTACTTGTTGCTCTCGCTCTAAACGCACCTTCGCAATAAGCAAAATAAAATAACCATAAACGATAAAAGCGTTCATCAAATTTAGAGCGGTCTAAATCAGGCCAACTTTTTATAAAACGAGTTCGCCAATCTGCTAATGTTCGTGCGTAGTGAGCGCCAATATCATTAACAGTATGAATAACCATATCGGTATTATTTTTAATCTGCTCACTCATTTCGTTAAGCGATGGCAAACATCCACCCGGAAAAATATACTGTTGGATAAAGTCAGAATTTTTTAAGTAGTGCTTATAACGCTGATCGCCAATAGTAATTGCTTGTATAAGCATGGCGCCATCGTCTTTTAGGAGCTCACCACACTGAGTGAAAAAGCTCGGCAAATAATCATGACCCACTGCTTCTATCATTTCAATAGAAACAAGCTTGTCGTATTTACCTTTTAGTAGTCTGTAATCGAGCTTGAGTAATGTTATTTTACTTTCAAGACCAAGTTCAACAATCTTGTTAGCTACATAATCATGTTGCTCATCAGATATGGTTGTTGTTGTTACATGGCAATCGTAATGTGTGGCCGCATATATAGCAAATGCCCCCCACCCTGTACCAATTTCAATTACTGAATCATTTTTTTGAAGCTCAACTTGCTCACAAATGCGTTTAAGCTTGTATTGCTGAGCCTCTTCAAGTGTGGCTTCTTTTGTAGGATATACAGCACTTGAATAAAGCATTTCTTTACTTAAAAATGATTCGTACAAATCATTACCTAAGTCGTAATGAGCAACAATATTTTTCTTAGATCCCGATTCTGAATTTTTGTTTTTTATGTGATTAAATCGGTGTGCGATATTACTAAAAAATGCGAATTTTTTTTCAAACTCATCGAGTTGCTTTTCGTTTATAGCAAATATCTCAATGAATGAAGTTAAGTTGTCACAAGACCAATGCCCCAAAATATACGCTTCGCCAGCGCCAACACTCCCAGATAATGCAAATGCTTTATACATAGCTTTATCATTAACTGTAACGGTTGTTTTTAGATCAGAAAACGTATCACCAAAAACAGTTCTTTCGTTGCCTTCGATAAGCACTATTTGACCTGTTTCGATTGATGAAAAGGCTTTAGTTACTAATTTTTTATATATATTAGTTAACCAATTTGTGCTTTGTTCGCAATTTAAGCTCGACACTTTATCCATTAAAATACCTATTAATTGTCCTGACTACCTATGTGCTTTATGGCTTACCTGAGTGGCCTAAAAAAGGCACTCGCTTTATAAACAACTTTAATGCTTGATAATAAATACCTTTGAAAATAGACCATGTCATGGCCGGAAAACGTTTAAACAACTTATTAATCTCTTCGTTAGTGAGTTCTTTACGTTTTAAGCGAAGTGTTGCATCAAATAATAACTCTTCATTTTTCTTATTTTCAATGTGTATCAATGTTTTATCAGGCGATTGTTTAACATGCCAATGATAGTTCATATCTAGATTCATAAAAGGTGATACGGAAAAAACCTTCTTAAAGTTCACTTTTTTTTCTAAAGGGACTAAATAATAATGACGTTCGTTCCAGGGTGTATTACTCACTTCAGCAATCATGTACTTAAAACGAGTGTCGTTGTGGCCAAAGAAGTAAAAATTAACAGGGCTAAAATACACCCCAAAACAACGAAGTTGCCCAAGCATATAAACATGAGTAAAGGTTTCAGTAATACCTAAATTGGTAAGTTGATCATGCGCACGCTCAATAAGAGGTCGTTTAGCACGCTTTGAGGGGTCTTTAAGATAATCAGCTTCATTAAATTTTAACGCTTTTAAGCCTGACGTACCTATGTGTTTATGCACACCATTTAGTTGCTGAGGATTATTTAAATCTACCCACATCATATACAAAGGGTAACTAAAACGATGTTCTTTAACAGCAAAACGGCGATGTTTTACATCGCCTAAATACACTGCACTAGTCAAATTCGACCCCAAGTTGCTTGGCTACATCTACACCACTGTGTACGCCATCTTCATGAAAACCATTGTACCAATAAGCACCACAAAAATAACTATTGTTTTGTCCATTAATACTGTGTTTAAGCTTTTGAGCAGCAATTGACTCTTGGTTAAATACAGGGTGATGATAAGTAAACTCGCGCAAAATTTTACTTTGGCTTATTCCTTCAAGGTGATTAAGCGTTACACAAAACTGTGTATCCGACTGTATGCCTTGCAAAATATTCATTTGGTAAGTAACAACAGCTGCTTTATCAGTGTTGTTATTAAGTAGGTAGTTCCAACTTGCCCATGCCGCTTTTCTATCAGGTAAAAGGTTTGTATCGGTGTGCAGCACAACTGAGTTCTCAGTGTAAGCTATTGCACCCAATACTGACTTTTCTTGCTCAGTCGCATCACCAAGTAGTGCAAGCGCCTGATCTGAATGACAAGCAAATATTACTTTATCAAATTTACTTAATTCACCATTGGCAAACTCTATTGTTACTTCATCATTTTGACGCGTAACAGATTTAATATCTGTATTAAGTTTAATTTTATCAGCAAAGCCTCTGATCAGTGGCTTAATATACTGACGAGAGCCACCTGGTACCACATACCACTGTGGTCTGTTTGTTACATCTAAAAGGCCATGATTAAAGAAAAACTTAACAAAAAATTCAACGCCTACATTCTCCATTTCTTTAATACTGGTAGACCAAATAGCCGCGCCCATAGGAAGAATATAATGGTATTTAAAAAAGTCATTAAAGTGATTGTCACTAAGCAGTTGCCCTAATGATTGATCAGCTTGGTAATTATCTTTTTCATGTAGTGCTTTACACAGTTTATTAAACCTAACAATGTCGTACAATAATCGCCAAAACTTAGGTCTAAAAATATTACGACGCTGTGCAAATAGGCTTGTAAACGTATGGCCATTGTATTCAAAGCCAGTGGCTTCGTTATGAACACTAAAGCTCATCTGCGTTGTTTGTTTATCTACACCAATACGCGATAGTAACTTTTCAAAGTATGGGTATGTTCTGTCATTAAATACAATGAAACCAGTATCAATCGCGTACTTAATACCACCAACATTTACATCAACCGTTGCAGTGTGACCACCTATATAATCATTTTTTTCAAATACGGTTACATCGTAATGTTTATGAAGCAAATGCCCACATGTTAAACCAGATACACCAGTTCCTATTATTGCTATTTTTTTCAACGGGCTAATCCTTTTGCGATTTTAAGCCAAATCGGGAGTGGTAAAATACGTAATGCTTTTAATATAAGTGTAAAACGGTACGGAAAGTGAACATCTTTTCGGCGCTTATGTATTCCCTTAATCATATAGTCTGCGGCTTTTTCAGCGGTAACAGCCATAGGCATCGGGAAATCATTTTTATTAGTAAGCGGAGTTTTCACAAAGCCAGGGTGAACTAAAGTCACATCAACATCATCTAAATCAACAGCTAAGCTTTTTGCTAAGTAACTTACACCCGCTTTTGATGCACCATAAGCTTCTGAACGAGGTAGCGCAAGATAGGTAACACTTGAGCTGACCAAAACAAGCTGACCACCTGAATTTATTTTAGGAAGTAGCGCCTCAAGGCAATACCCCATAGAGAGTAAATTTACGTTTATTACACGTTCAAACAATGCACTATCAAAGTTTCGTGCGTCATCTATGTATTCACAGTTACCCGCGTTTAAAATAACACGGTCAAAATGAGGAAAGCCAACTGTCGACTCTTTAATGTCTTGTAGATTAGTTGCATCAAATTTACATGCTTGAATATTGTCGTATTTAGCAAGCTCAGCGAGCTTTTCACTATTACGGCCACAAGCTATAACAGTGTCTCCCAACTGCGCATATTTAATTGCTAACTGCTCACCAATACCAGAAGTAGCACCCGTTATAAGTGTGATCATAATTAACCTGCCCTTTTATCAATTAGCTTTATAACACTACCAAGTAAAGGAATATGTTTGTACAGCAACTCGCCCACATTAAAGTAGTCTCTGTGCTTGATAATTTTGCCATTTTCAAAAATAAGCTTGCTATGACCTTCTACCGATATAGTTTTACCTGATGAAAGCTTTGGATGTGCATAGTGCATAGTCCAATAAATAAAAGCATTGTTTCCGCTATTAAACGAATCGCTAATATCAAACTGACAATGCTTAACATTGCTGTATAAGTTAGCAAAGTACCTGCGCAATTCTACAATGCCATTAATTTCGTGCATTGGGTCTATAAACTGTATGTTGTCACAGTAAATATCACTCAATAAATCAAGATTAGTGCTATCAAGCTGTTGGTATATTTCAACAAATTTATCTACTGGTAACTGGTTATCCATATCACACCTTAAATGCAGCAAGTGCACGTTCTCGTGCCGCTTTATGATCAACTATTGCTGGCCAGTAACATTCCTTATCTTTACCTATTGCGGCTAAATAAGTGTGTGGAAAATGAATGTGTTTATCTGGCACGTTTTCAAGCTCTGGCAAATACTTACGGATAAACTTGCCAGTTGGATCAAAGCGCTCGCTTTGTCTGATAGGGTTAAAAACTCTAAAGTAAGGCTGAGCATCACACCCGGTACTTGCAGCCCACTGCCAGCCACCATTATTTGAGGCTAAATCGCCATCAATTAGGTGCTGCATAAAAAAGCGCTCACCTTCGCGCCAGTCTATTAATAAATGCTTAGTTAAAAAGCTCGCAACAACCATACGTAAACGATTGTGCATCCAACCGGTTTGCTTTAATTGTAGCATTGCAGCATCCACTAACGGATAACCTGTTCGCCCTTCACACCATGCTGTAAATTCATTTTCGCTTTTACGCCACACTACGTCGTTATACTTTTCGTTAAAGTTGTCACCGCGCGAAAGCTTCGGAAATTCAGCAATCAAATGCCTGTAAAATTCGCGCCAAACAAGCTCGTTAATCCACGTAAACGTTTTACTTTTTGACGTAGTTAAAATATCAGGATAACGCTGCTGAATATTAATAAGCAGCTGTTTTGTGCTTACAATACCAAGTGCTAAATACGGGCTTAAACCTGATGTGCCTTTTACGCTGGGTATATCACGCTGATCGTCGTAGCTTGTAAGTTTGTCACATATAAAGTTATCGACCACGGTTGCTAGTGTTTCGTCGTCAACCGGCCACTTATCTGAGCATCCATCACTTTTTAGTAAGTCGCTTTCATCAAATTTTATTGGATCAGAAGTTAAAGGCCATTGAGGCAAACTAAAGTGTGTATCTTGATACTGCTTTAACCATGCTCGCTTAAATGGAGTAAACACTTTATACATTTCATTACTTTGATTTTTAACCGTTCCAACAGGTGCAATTAAATCACCTTCGTACAAAGTAAAAGTAATTGAAAGCTCATCGCATTTATGCAAAATTGCTTTATCGCGGTTTACTTCATTAAGCTCATATTCTGTATTAGCAATTACGTGTTTTACATCGTTTGATTTACAAAAATCAATAAGCTCACGCGTACAATCACAAAAGCTTGGCGCTTCAATAACATGTAAAGTAATGCCGTAATCAGCAAGCTGAGATTGAAGATAAGTAACTCGGCGCTTGAGTAAGTCAATCTGAATAGGCGCAGTTTGGTGCTGTTGCCACTGTTTTTCAGACACAAAAAAAATGGCGTGTTTAGCGCCATTATTTAGCGCTTGAATTAACGCTTCGTTAGAAAAAAGGCGCAAATCGCGCCTAAACCAAAATAATGTATCCATCAAATACCAAATCGTAGTTTTAAATCGTGAGGGTAAGGGTTAAAAAACACTTGTTTTTCAAGGTACTCATTTGGGTGAACCTTCAAATGATGTTTTAACAAGGTAAGTGGTACATACAATGGCACCAAACCTTCGCGGTATTCATCTATCGCATCACGAAGTTCTTGTTTTTCAACCTTCGATAAATCTGTTTTAAAGTAACCTTGTAAATGCATTAGCGTGTTGCAATTATTTCTGCGAGAAGCTGGCTTTTTAAGACCCGTCATCAAACCTAGAATATATTCATCTGCAACTGCATTTATATCGTCACCTACATAAGTCCCCAGCAGGTTACCCAAATCACGATAAGCTTGATAGTTATGAGCCATCAACAAGTACTTATACTGAGAGTGAAATTGAGTAAGCTTATGAACCGTAAGCGGCTCTTGTGCTAATTTTTGCCAGTTTTTAAATACGTAAATTCTCATTACAAAGTTTTCACGTAAATGCATGTCATTTAAACGTCCGTTTTCTTCACATGGCAATAATGGGTTGTGCTTCATTATTTGCTCAGCAAAAAAACCAACGCCTTCTGAGGTATTACCTGTTCCTGCTTCGTTGTATATTTTAATGCGCTCCATGCCGCAGCTTGGGCTTTTTGCACAAAATACAAATCCGCTTAATTCTTTAGCTTGTTCAGTTGCAACTTTTTTACCATATTCAGTAAGTTGTTGGCCTACTTCGCCGGTGCCATCTGGGCGGCATACTTTAATAGTATCGCCCACTTTAACTTGGCGAATAGTTGGACGAGGTATTGGTAAACCAACAGCTACTTCCGGACAAAACCGTGTGTATTCAACGTGTTTACCTAGCTCGTCCATACAAAAATTTGACTTTTTATGTCCTGTGTCAAATCTAACTTTTTCGCCTGCTAAGCAGGCGCTTATACCTATTTTTATTATATCTGTATGCATATATTCTCTTAGTAAATCAAATTACCTATTGGATTTAGTAACTTGCTGAAGCCCTTATTAAAATGTAGCGCACTACTGACAACTGTAAAGCATAAACATCCATCTTTCGTTAAAGGTGTGTGTTGATGACTACCATCTTGCCAAATAAAGTCGCCTGGTACGTAATTACCATCTTCATCACTAAACTCACCGTCTAGTAGTAAAGTAACTTCAAATCCAGTATGTGTATGCTCAGGAATTTCGCCACCGGCATCAATATGTAGCAAGCTAGAACGCAGCGCACCATCATCAAGCGAAACGCGAGATCGTGCCAGCTTACCAACTTGTGTAAATTTGCTATGAGAAATACGTGTTAAAGCACGTGGAAGCTGATAGTTATGCTCATTCACTTTAATAGAGACAGGCTCTACTTCGTAAACTTCATCAATAGAATCATCAGACATGATCATATCAAGTACATTTAGTTCAAATTCTTCAAGTAAATCAGATTTCTCAGTTTGAGGTTTCTCAAATTGAGCAGGCTCTTCACTAAATAATGCATTTGCATTACTTGCTTCAATTTTAGCTACTTTAGCTTGGCACACAGGGCACATGTCTACGTGAATAGAAACGGCTAAACTCAATGATGTAGCAAGTGATGCATCGCAATACTGTGTCAGTAAAGTTTCACTCGGGTGATGTTTAATCATGCTGATCTCCCATTTCATTACGTAATTTTTGCAAGGCCAAACGTAACCGTGATTTTACCGTGCCTACTGGAATATTAAGTTGATGTGCAAGTTGCTCTTGCGACATATCTTGAAAATAAACGCCTCTTACCACTTCGCGTTGAGCAATTGGTAATTTGTCTAAATAGCGCTTAATTTGCTTATCTTCTAAATGATCACTGTATTCGTGATGCGTATCTTGTGAGTCGTTTAGTAACGGCCAAATATCTTCGCTTATATTTTCTTCTTTATTACTTTTCATTTTACGAAGCATATCGAACGAAGCGTTACGCATAACGGTATAAACCCACGTAGTCGCAGCGCCTTTTTCACTATGATACAAATGTGCTTTACGCCAAACAGACGTTAATGTTTCTTGCACAAGCTCCATGGCTTGGGCTTCAACACCAAACTGCTTAATTCCAAAGCGTTTAATTTTTGGCGCAAAGTATTCAAATAAATATGAAAACGCTTTTTTATCGCGTGATTGCGCAACATCTATAAGCGCTTGCATGAGCTCTTTACTCGGCGTTTCTGGCATGGCAGTGTACTTACCTGTATTAGGTTCACAACGTGGTGACTGTTGTTGACTTACCATAATAATTTATCCCGTTATTGCTTTTGTATTAAGTAATACGGGCAATAATTAATTTAGGATCATAAAATTTAGGCAAATTCGTTATTAATCACAGTATGGAGGAAATTCAGTAAGTTATCAAAATTCGTTTCAAACGCAAGTTGCTGTTTTTTCTCAATAGAAACAGGTAGGAGTTCGAGCCAACGTGCTGCAATCCATGGAAGCTTGTCAAAATGAGTTTTCTTGTACAACAAATTAAGTTCCGGATTACCTTGAAACACGTTTTTAAGCGCATCGTGTAATAGGTAATGTTCACCAATTTGGTTGTTAGAATCTTTGTACCAATACGGCGTATTACAAGGCGATACCAAGCCATGACGTAATTCGTCTTCGTCTTGATAAACATCATTAATTTGCACATTTTGCGATGCAAATACATCAATTAATAATACATCGTTATCGTCTTGGTCAAAATCAATAATATCAACAAGGCAACCTTGCGCGCTTATATTAAAAGGCGTGTCATGCTCGAACGTACAAAGCACAAACCCTGTATTATTTTTTAATGCGGTTTTAACCATATTTAAATAGCGAGGCTCAAATATGCGTAATCGCGTATAACCTTCAGGTAACATAAAAATGGGTAATGGAAAAATCGCACGTTTCATAAAGTCTACTTATTTCAAACACTCTGCCTTTATTTACGTGCGCTTTTGCTAAGTCGATCAGCTTTGTATGAATCGAATTAATTACCAGCTATATAATTGGCTAAAGATTAAACCAACCTCCCATAGCTTTAAACACTTGAACCGAGTAATAAGCGCTAATCATACTGACTACGGGTGCTAACATTAATGCAAATAATCCAAGTTCACTGCTCATCGTTTTAATCCTTTAAATAATTTATTTTGCGTTTTTTATACTAGTATCAGTATTTTTAAGCGTTGTGCTATCTGTTAAAACGGGCTCATCTAATAAACCCTCTAAAACAGTTTTAGCATCAAAATAAAGCGTTTCCTTTAGTGATTTTTCAAGCTCGATTGTGGTTTGCTTAACATAGCTTGCTACACTTTGAGTTAATATATCAGTTACATCTAGGTCCACCTCTGTTGCGTGTACTTGCGCAGAACCTAATACTAATAAACTTGCCATAGCGATTTTAATTGAATGTTTCATAATGGTATTCCTTGTTTGTGTATTGTTTAGACGTAGTTATATACTCAAGGGTTGTGCCAACATAAAAATAAATTATAAGCAACTGTAATTAAACAACTTTACATGCGCCACTTTAATTTAAAAAATTCATACCTCGTTAATTTAACCATTTAATTTAATTTTTTGACTACTTTTTAGTTAATAAATAAAAGGGGTTAAATGTATTAATACCGTCACACTAAATACATTTAGCGTTTATAAAAACGTCATATCTACCCGCTAAAGTGCACACCACTATAAATAATTTAAAAAGTGCAGTATGACCCTTTCATCACGTCGAAATTTTTTAAAAACCTCAGCAGCAAGTATATTTACCGTCGCAGTATCGAGTGCCATTACAGGTTGTGCTCAAACATTAATAAACAAACCTCTATCGGCTATTGAATTTAAACACGGTCTAGCGAGTGGCGATCCGCTTAGTCATGCTTTGATAATTTGGACACGTGCAACTCCTTCTCAATCAAATTTTGAAGTTACTGTTGCTTGGGAGTTGGCAAGTGACTCTCAATTTAAAAACATTATTCGTGGCGGGCGCGAACAAACAGATAAAAGCCGAGACTTTACAATAAAAATAGATGTACAAGAACTTGCTCCAAACACAGAGTACTTTTATCGTTTTATAGGTTTGCAAACACAAAGCCCTATAGGCCGTGCTAAAACACTACCAATAAATAATATTGAACAAATAAAAATGGCTGTTGTGTCGTGCTCAAACTACCCTGCTGGGTACTTTAATGCCTACACAGATGCCGCTAAGCAAAAAGATTTAGATGTAGTACTGCATTTGGGAGATTACATTTACGAATACCCAATGGGCGGATACGCTACCGAAAATGCTGAAAAAATTGGCCGCCAATTAGCAGCCGATAACAGCGGTGAAATTATTACCCTTAGCGACTATCGCAAACGCTATGCTATTTACAGAACAGACCAAGGCCTTCAAGCACTTCACGCTGCAGCGCCTTTTATCGCAATATGGGATGATCACGAAGTTACCAACGATACCTATAAAAGTGGTGCTGAAAATCATACCCCTGATGAAGGTGACTTTTTTAAGCGCCGCGCAGCTGCTATTCAAGCCTATTTCGAATGGCTGCCAATTAGACCGCCTATGGGCGAACAAAGCCCGCAAATATACCGCACCTTCGATTTTGGTAATTTAATAAGCTTGCACATGCTAGATACGCGTGTAATAGCACGCGATAAACAACTTGCTTACAGCGACTACAAAAACCCCGAGACCAAGCAAATGGATGTTGCGTGCTTTGTCAGTGATTTAAATAATCCAAATAGGCAGTTACTGGGTAATACACAACTAAACTGGCTCACCAGTGCAATAACTAAATCAAATGCAAAATGGCAAGTATTGGGCCAGCAAGTATTGATGACTAAAATGTGGCTACCTACTGAAATATTCTCGCAATCCGATCGCACTAAAATACCGCATGTGTTAAAAGAGCTTGTTGCCATTAAAAAAGCAGTGCTAGCTAATAAAGCGGTAACGCCCGAGCAACTTGCACGCGTAAATACTTTAATGCCTTATAATTTAGATGCGTGGGATGGTTACCCAAGCGAGCGCGAAGCATTATACAAAAGCGTTACTGCATTAAATAAAAAGTTAGTAGTGGTTGCAGGTGATACGCACAATGCGTGGCATGGCACATTAAAAAATGCAAAAGGCGAAAGCGTAGGAGTAGAGTTTGCAACACCTGGTGTTACATCCCCGGGTATGGAGCATTATTTAGCGCTTAATACAGCACAAGCAAAGCAGATGGCTGACTCGCTTACATTGCTAATAAACGATTTAAACTATTGTGACTTATCACACCGTGGATATATGTTACTGACTATTACTAAAGAGCAAATCACAACCGATTGGCGCTATATAGATAATATAGACTCTCCAAGCTACAACATTGCTGCTCAACACCAAAGTGTCTATAAGGGCTAACATTTTGTATAAAAAGAGAAGGTAAACACATTATTTACCTTCTCGTTTATTTTATTAAACGCGCTTAATTACAACTATAAAGAAGCGTCCACGAAGCATCACTTCCTGGAATGCTGTTTGTATACCAATTTGCGCTGTATGCATTACCTTGATATTGCATTTTATCGTCGGTGTTATTGTGAGTAAACGGACCACCTGAGTAATCTTTGTTCACCCAATTAGGGTATGCATTAATACCGTTACAATCTGTTGAACTTACAACACTGCATCCATTTGTATCAACACTAGTACCTGCAGGTGTATCTGGGCACTGATCAATATCATCATTCACTCCATCGTTATCCGCATCGCTTTGTGGTTCAACTACTTCAACAACACAACCTATATTATTAACAGTTTCACCTGCAGGTGTATTAGGGCATTGATCAACATTATCGCTAATACCATCGGCATCGCTGTCAGTTACTGCACAACCAATACTATCAACCGTTGTACCTGCGGGAGTATTATTGCACTGATCAAGGCTGTCACTTACGCCATCCCCGTCGCTATCTAAATCAACATTGCTACTACCACCACCCCAACCTTGAATGATCTCTTTAACTTTAGAGCCTGACGATGTTAGTGAATTCCAACTACCGCCTGGAGTAAATAACGATGCACCTTCGTTTTTATCGTTTAAAGCCCAGTTAGCGTGGCTAATATTGTTTGTTTTAAAAAATGCCATCCATGCATCGGTTTCATTGATATTAACACCCCCATTGCCATCAGCATTAACTGTTCCCCACTCTGTGGCGAATAGTGCAATGCCGTTATCGAGTGCTGTTTGTGCTTTATTTCGATACGATTGACCATGCGTGCCAGCATAAAAATGCAGAGTGTAAGCAATATTGGCACGATCAATTGGGTTTTGTGATGCCACATCAACATCTTGTGACCACGTAGGCGTACCAACCACAATTAAGTTATCAGGGTCGATTGCTCTAATTTTATCAATAACTGTTTCTGCGTAAGGCTTAATATCGTTAACCCACGAGATTTGTAAAGGCTCGTTATAAATTTCATAAATAACATTGTCGTACTGCCCATATTTGGTAGCTACGTCTTCAAAAAAGCGAACTGCAGTTGCTTGATCGGTATGTGCTTCATGGCTATGAAAATCAATAATAACGTACATATCTTCGCTAATAGCTGCGTTTACAACAGTATCAAGACGGCTCATATTGCCCTCCCAATCAAAGTTCAAACTACCACCAGTACTCGTACCATGACCAATAGCTGCACGAATTAATGTTGCATTAAATTCAGTTTTTGCCTTTGCTACTGTTTCTGCTGTATAAAATTTTTCAGCGCCCCACCCCGTATTACTCCAAAATAGGCTAGGTCCTGCAAAGCTTGTGTTTTCTCCACCCGCAAGAATTTGATTTCCACTCACCGTTAACTTTTCAACAGCGGCATTGGCCATTGTTGAGCATTCTAATAATAAAGCTAACGATAAGCTCGCCACTTTAAAATCCTTTCTTTTGTGATTATTTGAACTGTTATTCATCGTATTTCCTTAAATTGAAATTATCAGTCGTCATTGCTTGACGTAATAAATTGATAGCAAACCAATACTTAATAGTTAAATAAAGTTAATTTGGCGAGCAGAAAGCACCATTTATTTATTAACATTAAATGAATAAAAAGGTACAAAGATAAGGATTTTAATTAACTAAATATCAACAAGTGAGTGATTTAACGAGGTTTGAGGATTTTACTGGGTATATACAGGTATTTACACGATGTTTACATGGTGCAGGCAAAAAATCTCGGTTACAAAAAATATGTATAAAAATGAAAAGGCGGTAATAATAATTATTACCGCCATCAATAATAGCTAAATATCAGGGTGAAATATTAATAAGCCAACCAAACCGAGTTCTGATTAAGTGGCTTATTTTTTAGTGGGTAGCGCTTTTCTGCCCAAACGGTATGCATCCATCATGCTCAGCACCCAAATTATAATCATTAAAGGCATATACTTATATTCAGCGAGTTTAGCGCAGGCGTCAGAAGGTTGTTGCGCGGCTTTTAAAATGGCCGTAACCGACATCGGGATTTTTCCGTGTACAATTTCATTTGCAGTACACTGTGCAATCGCAAATATATCTTTTAGGGTTAAAATTAAAAGAACAGAAAATACACCTGCAAAAATAGCGCCTATAAGGTGTTTTTTTAAAGAAAAATGCCCCGCTCCAGGATAAACAATGGCGGTAAGTAAAGCAGCTTTTAGATCTTGTTTCATTTTTACCTAATATAAATTCACTTTAACGTGATCACATAAAAAAGCCACTTTGCAGTGGCTCAATTAAAATATCAAGTAGTTAAATGTATTATTGTCCACCAAACCCGAGAGTTAACTCAATACCAACAAAGCGAGGTGCTCCTGCAACAAATGTTGGGTTGCCAAATCCCCCTCCAGTATTACCTGCATCAACTAAATACTCTTTATCTAATAAGTTACTAGCAAATACACTAACAGCCCAGTCATCACCATTTGCGATACCTAAGCGCGCACTGACTAATCCAAGCCCTGGTTGGCTAATATCTAAGCCTGATATTGGCGCATTTGCTGGCTCAAAAAACACTTCAGAGCGGTAGCTATATATTAAAGAGCTCGTTAAATTAAGTGAGTTCGACAATTCTGTTGAATAAAACAGCCCCGTACTAAACGTCCACTCTGGTTGTAGTCTAAATTTATTGCCTGCGAGGTTACCGTTATTACTATCATCATCTATTTCAGCATCGAGGAAAGCCGCATTGGCAAATACCTCAAACTCATTATTAATTAACGCCCTTACTTCAGCCTCTGCGCCAACATTAGTGGCAGATCCCGCATCAGCAGAAAACGCAACGCCTTCATCATCCTGTAACGTAACCTGAAAGTTAGAGTAATCTTGATAAAATACAGCGACAGAGTAATCTAAACGCCCGTCAAGCGCTTTGCCTTTAATACCGGTTTCGTAGTTCCAAATAATTTCCGCAGGGACTTCTGATATAGAAGCTTCGACATTTCCTTGTTCGTTGTTAGCCGAACTTACTTCAAGTACTTCCGAACGACGCCCTTTTGAAATAGTCGCATACATATTTGTAGTAGGGTTTATTATATAAAGCGCATTAAAACGTGGCAGCCAATCATCATAATCAGCATCGCCATAAAATGTTTCACCATTTGTATCAACCGTAAACAATGGCGCTTGTGTTAAAACACTATTGGGTGCAGCAGAGCTATAGCCACTGCGCTTTTCTTCTTTTATATAACGAAGTCCCGCTGTTAACTCTAATGCTTCAGTAGTAGCATAAGTTACATCAGCAAACGCTGAGTACGCTTTGTTTTCACCATAGTTTGTAAACTCTAGTGAATATGGCAACTCGTTTACTACACCACCTGTTAATGCTGGCGTTAAAATATTAACGCTACCATCATTATTAATACAAGGAACACCTGAGCCCAATACACCTAAGCAATTTAAGAATATAGACTCCTCTGTACTAAATGGAATACGCTGGCTACCATCTTCTTCAAAGTAACTCACACCAAAAATACTAGTAAACTTATTCTGCGTATAAACAGCGCGTAATTCTTGGCTAAATTGATCGCCCTCAGCAGCTTCTGCAAATTCTAAAAACCATGCCTGCGTACCATCAGCATCAAACACTTCTAAAGAGTCAAAGTTACGCCCTGCAGTAATTGAGGTGATTGTTAAATCGTTACTTACATCCCAATTTACAGTCAAATTTAAATCGTTAACTGTGCGCTCCACACCTAAGTCTTTTTTTCCAAACACAGACTCTGCATACGGACTACCTGGCATTTCAACAAAGCTATATGGACTTGTATCACCACCGGTTGGTGCATAAAGCCCATTTTTAAAAGATGTACCCGAGTCATCATTTTTTTCATACGTATACACCAAATCAATCGTTACATCGTCACTAGGTGTAATACGTAAAGACGGACGATAAGAAAAACGCTCAATAGCATGCATATCATCTTGCTTAAACCCAGCCGGATTTTGGGAGTTACTATCTCCTGCAATATTTTTTATAAACCCATCACGTTCACGATAAGTAAAAGCAACACGGCCTTGCAATAAATCATTGCCACCCGTTACAAAGCCACTAGCACCTTTGGCCGAGTAATTACCAACGGATGCTTTTAATTGAGCCGAAAAATCTTTTTCTGGTTTACGTGTTGCTACACTAATAGCACCTACAGAAGCTGCTGTTCCAAACAGTGTCGCTTGTGGTCCCTTAACCACTTCAATCCCTTCTACATCAAAAAGCTCAAAGTATGAGCCACGAGAGCGTGATACATCTGCTCCGTTATAATAAATAGACACACGAGGGGATGATTGAGACGACCCACTATCAGACGTAATACCACGAATTACAAAGCCCGGGTTGTTAGGGCTTTGCTCTTGAATAACAAGCCCTGGTGTTATTTCAGATAAAGTGTCTAGTTCACCTATACCCAAGCTTTCTAAAAAGTCGCCATCGTAGGCGCTTATTGTTACGGGCACATCTTGTATTGATTGCGCACGCTTTTGAGCAACAACCACTATTTCATCAAGTTCTTTATTTATGGTTTGATCTGCAAAACTATTTGTTGATGTAACGCAAATCATCGCCACAGACAATTTAGTAAGTTTAAGAAAAGGCCGTGTTGTTAATTTATTTTTCATGTTTTTCACTGTTCGTCCGGTTAATTGTTTTTAGGAATTACCAGTAATCTAACGAACTATTACGACTTTTTTACGTCTTATTAATTACGCATTGGTTAAATTGATGTTTCAACTTTATGAAAAACAATAAATTATTGTATTCATATAAAAATTATAATATTGAAAAACTCAGCGTACACTTGTACACTAAAATTCATTCAAATAGTGGTAGGATCTGTCATGTCGTTAGAAGCGCCCTATTCTAAAAAAGAAGAACAACTAAACGTAATTAGCCATGCACTTGGTATTGTATTTGCCGCATTTGTTATGTGGGATTTATTTAGCCAAGCCACCAGCACTAAAGCGTATGTAAGTACTGTAATTTATGGCAGCAGTCTATTTGTACTGTTTTTGTCGTCCACTTTGTACCATGCCAGTATTCAACCGCGCTTAAGAGCCTTTTATAAAAAGTGCGATCACTGCGCCATATACTTATTAATTGCCGGCACCTACACTCCCTTTTTATTAATCTCATTAACCGGTGCTTGGTCATGGGCCACACTTACATTTATTTGGGCGGTGGCACTAGCAGGCGTTGCGTACAAAGTATTTGTAAAAAACGGTAATAAAAAAATATCACTCGCCACCTACTTGCTCATGGGCTGGTTTGCACTGGCTATAGTGTATCCACTTTATTCTAGTGTTGATGTAAAAGCACTTTACTGGCTACTTGCCGGCGGTATTTTTTATAGTTTAGGCACTTTTTTTTACAGCGCTAAAAGCACCCAATTTAGCCACGCAATTTGGCACTTATTCGTTATTGCTGGGTGTGTTTGCCATTATATTTCAATTAGCAATTACGTTTATTGAGCTGGTATAGCCAATTAATATGGTCTAGTTTGATCCGTGAATTCACCACTCATAGTAACTAAGTGTTAGGATTTACATATTGTAATTTTCAAAAATCATGGATGATCAATGTATAATTTAAATCTAGTACCTCTTTTCTTTGTTTTAGCTTTAGTTCCATTTCAACTTTTAGCTGAACAACAGCTGCCCACTGAATTTGATAATAACCGCATCTTTCTTACTCCAGAACTGAAAGATGGTCAAAAGCTAAAGTTCTTTACAGATACAGGTGGCGGTTGGAATGCTATATCGAAAGAACTTCATCAACAATATAAATGGCCTACGATTGAAAAAGTAGATGAAGGTAATGTGCATACACTGTCAAGTATGCCGGACTTTCAAGCTGGCTCAGAAATTCCTATTGGTGGTTTGCAAAACTTTATGGAAGGCTATTTATTTATAGTCCCTAAGGATGAACTATCAATTGAGGAAGACTTTGATGGTTTTTTAGGTGGCCGATGGCACGCAGAAAAAATTATTAAGATTGACTATTTAAATAAATCTATGTCCATCCTGCAATCTTTAGATGAAATAAACTTATACAAATTCAAAAAGATAAAACTAGGTTTTCAAAAAGACTCGCAACAAAAATACACCACCGCATTTCCTAGAATCGAAATAAAAGTTCAAGGGATAGAATACCAAATGCTTTTAGATACTGGTGCAACATCAATATTAACCGATGCAGCGGCAAAGCATATACAAGGTACATCAAAGGTAGTAGGTACTTCTTTTATTTCAGCCAGTATTTTTGAAAATTGGAAAACTCAAAATCCAAGTTGGGCTGTTATTGAAAAGGCGGAGTCTAATACTGGAGAATCAATGATAAAGGTCCCTAAAGTTATGATTGCCGAGCAAGTTACAGGGCCGGTTTGGTTTACACGGAGGGCAGATAATAACTTCCACAAATTCATGTCATCAATGATGGATAAAAAAATAGATGGAGCTTTAGGTGGTTCGGCTCTTCAATATTTTGAATTGGTAATTGATTATATAGACGAGTCTGCATATTTAAAGAGTGAATTCTGAACAATTAACTTCTCAGCTGGCACGTACCCATTATGCCGGCTTCGAATGCTTGAACTCACACCGAACAACGGATATTCAGAATCAATTGGGATTAGCTAAGCGATACTAAGAGGAAGTTTTCCCCTTTTTTACATAGCGCGGATTCAAACCTGAAGTGCATAACGTTTAGGCGGCTTTAGCCGCCAAGTGATCCTGCATCAATTTTGCAGGCGTTTCAAATCCAAGTGTCTTCCGCGGACGATTATTAAGTTGCTCAAGTACG
>NZ_PJAV01000172.1:0-106626 GCF_002836695.1 Pseudoalteromonas sp. 78C3 | reverse complement strand
TTGTCTGGGATTTGATAAATAGCCAAGAGTCCATGCCGAACTCAGTAATGAAACCAAAGCTTCGACCGATGATAGTGTAGCATTTCACTGTGGCTCTCCACCGCTGTGGGCACTACGACATCCTACTGCGTAGCGCACCGACTTCACATTGTAGAAAGCCCGCATCTAAAAATTCGGGCTCTTTACGTCTGCAGAAAAGTAGAATATGAGTAACTAACATTACGCACTCGATTTCTCTCCAATTTATCTAAATGTACAAGTCGAGCTGAATAGCTCATTACTTCAGTACTAAAGTTTATAACCGAATCTAAAGACTATTTAAAATAGTCCGTAAGCTTGAGTTTCTTCACTTTCAGATTCTTCTAGTTGTGTTGGTTTAAATATTACGCTTGGATCAATTAATACACTGTGCTTTTGTGAAAGCTTGATTAATCCTCGCATCATATTTTTAGTTTGTGGGTCTAGATCAAAACCAACCTCAGTGAGCTTATCTAGTGGTTTAATGTCTTCTTTTTTATAGTCGATATTATCTTCGACTTTATCTACCAATAACCCTACGTGTGGGTTTAAGCCGTCTTTAGTGGTAAAAACAATAATAGGTTTATAGTCTAAGGTTATTTGCTCTTTAGCTGATTCGAATAAACGCTCTAGCTGAATTAGGTTACTACGCTTAATTTTTTCGAGCAGAGCTGATACTTGTTTATAATCGCTTTGATTATGAGCTGATATAGCTTCTTTTACCGTTTCTAGCAATGATTGGAAAGGCTCGTTAAGCCGAGACATTGTTAATTTTAAGTCTTCATTGTCGGTGTTGAACTCTTTGTAAAACAGAACAAAATCTTGTAGCTCTGCGTCATTGCTTGAAATAGAAGCCGAGCTATTTAGCAAGTTACTTTGAAGTGTATTGAACCAGTTTAATAGTTTTTCTTGCCATGTTCTTAGTTGTTTTAGTACGTGCGCATTACTTTGTTCGGTTGAGATATTATTTAAAATAATACCTAAATCAAACACAGGCGTTGGTATATCCATATAATCTTTAACACCAATAAAGCTTTTATTATTGTTTGGTAAAGTTGTTAGATTATTGTCAAAGCGCTCTGTTAATAAAATATCGAGTATTTTAAGTGAAATTGTTTTGCAGCCCACTTTAAAGTTTATTAATTCCATGCCTTTATCTTAATTTACCTATTAATGCTTTAAGGATAGAACAAATTAAATAAATAGCTTAAAGAAGGGTAAGATTTAATAGAGATAGGTAACTAGGAGTTATTAGATGGCACTAGTGAGGTTTTTTATGGCACGTTTAAATTGATTCCCAAGCTGTTTTTTTCCTAATAAACCTAAGTGTTGAATCACTTTTTCATTACATTCATTTTGAAGCACTAACTTTATTAAAAGTTGTTTATCAGACTCTGTTAATTGAGACATACAAGAAGGAGACTGATTCACTACCTGCCAAAGAGTCGCAGAGATATTAAATTGAGTGAAGCTACTGTTTACGAGCAAGGCTAATCGTTCGCGAGTCTCGGGGCTTACTAACTCATCGCTAAATCCTTCAATTAAAATACTTACAAGTTGCCAATCTAGTGTTTTAAAGTGTGTTAAAAGCCCATAAAAAAAGTCGTTTTTAAACTGCTTTTTCAAAGGTTGTATAGTTGTACTTTTGTTATTTAAGCATTTAACCACAAGTGCCGAATGTTCAGCTGTGCTTTTATCGCGTTGATAACCCAGTTTTACGGTATCAAACCCTTGTTTTTGCCAAAAATTAAGTAGCTGCGCTGTTGCGCCAAAGCTTGCACCAAACCAACTACATTGGCTTTTTACTTGCGACTCACAATAGCTAAGTAGCTTTTTACCAAAGCCCATATTGTGAGAACTCGGATCAACCGCTATTCGTACAACGCGAGCGCTCAACTGTGTTAAGTAGTCATTATTAAAACTAAGTTGTGAGAGGGTTTGAGCCATTAAATGACCCTGTGGGCGGCGCTCTCCGCTTATAACCTGTAGAGCAAGTTCTTCACTTAAAGCACCTTCTATGGCAATTAAGCATACACCAGCTAGTTGATTGTTAATTTTGCTGATGAATATTCGTTGCGATGGTGCGTCTAGTAGTTGGCGTAAATCGTTTACACTACTTTGATAGTGAGCCAATGCAAGCAGGGCAATAACTTGTTGCAGTAAAGGCTCATTGTTTACAAGGGATTGCTGAGTTATTTCGCTATGAACTGGCTGCCCTAATTGATCACTACTTAACTCTTTATATTGTGCATCGAGTGCAAGCAAGGTGCGAATGCGTTGCTCAAGGGGATCGTGTTTAGCAAAACGTAGTGGCTCATCAAGCGTTACAACTTTAGAGGCTTTATAGTGCGCTTTAATATAGTTACTAAAGCGAATGGTATAACCCCTACCATTGCCCTCATACCCAACCAGTGTACTTGCAAAGACTATACGAGGGTAATGAGCTAGCATTTTTAGCAATAACGGTACAGGGATCGCGGCAGCTTCATCAATGAGTAATAAATCGCACTCAGGTAATGTGTTTAATAACGCGTCAGGTGCAACGTAGTGCAAGTTGGCGACCTGTTTATGTTCAGCGTTGTATTGCAGGTCTAACTCGTTGGCTAAATGTTTAAAGCTACTATGGGTCGCTTTAAACTGAGTGCTGCAAATAATTACTTTTTTATCAGCTAATTTTGCGGCTGCTAAGCCAAGTGCTGCCGACTTGCCTCTACCTCTATCAGCATTAATGAGTAAAGGCCTGTTGGCACGACCATTAGCTATTTTTACTATTTGTTCAACGCAGTTTTGCTGTGGTACATAATCAATTTTATTATGTGTAACAGAGCTGACGAGATTACTAATACAGCCATTTTTTTCACTAAAATGAAAAGCGGGTAATCGCTTAATAATAGTCGCGAAACGTTGATTAAATATGCTGTAGTTAATGCTCTGACCGTGTGATTGCACTGTACTTAATGCTGGATCTTGCCAAGAGGCTAAATCATCTAGTTCAGGCAGTAATAAAAACAGTATACCGCCTGCTTTAACGGTGCCGGCAAGTGCTGCAAGTTTATCAGGGTGCAAACCACTAAAACCATCGTAAACAGCATGAGCAAATTCTTGCCCTAAAATTTGGTGTGTGCGAGTAGGCCAGTACGAATTTTTAATCGCGCACTGCTTGGATACAACAAGTGTATTGTTTTCATCTATTAATGAGTTAAGTATTTCATAACACCAAGCTGGGCTGCCCGTGATCAACACTAGCTGACGATGATACGCGCCAGCTAATTGTTGCTCTAACTCATTTAGGTGTGCTTTATACAGCTTGTAATCGTGCATAGGCCGTTACTAACCATTTACTGCCAAGGTCGTCAAAGTTAACTTGTACGCGAGATTGCGCGCCACTGCCTTCGTAATTAAGTACGGTACCAACACCAAACTTAGCATGCAAAACTCGTTGCCCTAAGTTAAAGCCACTGTCTTCAAATGCGGCATGGCTAACTGATGCGCTAAAACGCCCGGCGGCCGGCGGGCGAGAAACCTGTGTTTTAATACGAATTTCTTCTACGCAGTCCTCAGGTATTTCGCGTAAAAAGCGTGATGGGCTATGGTATTTTTCTTGCCCGTATAAGCGGCGACTCTCAGCATGGCTAATGTATAACTTATCCATTGCTCGTGTCATGCCTACATAACAAAGGCGGCGCTCTTCTTCTAAGCGGCCAGACTCTTCGTTACTTTGCTGAGAAGGGAACATGCCTTCTTCTACGCCCACCATAAACACTAACGGAAACTCTAATCCTTTAGCTGAGTGAAGCGTCATCATTTGTACGGCATCTTCGTGCTCTTCTGCTTGTCCTTCACCTGACTCAAGTGATGTATGTGCTAAAAAGCCTTGTAAAGGCGAGCTGTATTCTTCGTCTTCAGGAAGTTCGTACTGGTCACATGCGCTAATTAGTTCTTCTAAGTTTTCTACGCGAGCACGGCCTTTTTCACCTTTTTCAGCTTGGTACATTGCCATCAAGCCTGAGGTTTGAATTGTGTACTTGGCTTGCTCATGCAAAGTTAGATCGCTAATTTTATCTTCTATTTGTTCAACTAGTTCTACAAACTTACTTACTGCACCAGAAGCACGACCAGATAAATGCTGTTGTTCTACAATTGCTTTTGCGGCATACCAAAGCGGTAACGATTCTGCTCGTGCACAGTCGCGTATATGGCTCAATGTTTTGTCGCCAATACCGCGTGCTGGCGTATTAATTACACGCTCAAATGCGGCATCGTCTTGACGATTACCCACTAGGCGTAAGTACGACAACGCATCTTTAATTTCTTGTCGTTCGAAGAATCGCATACCACCATAAATACGGTATTTTAAGCCTTCTTGTAGCATGGCTTCCTCAAGTACACGAGATTGCGCGTTACTACGGTATAAAATTGCGGCATCTTGTAGGGCATTACCTGCATTTAACCAGCTTCGTAGTTTGCTACTTACAAAGCGTGCTTCGTCTAACTCATTAAATGCTGCATAAATAGAGATTGGCTCGCCGTCGTTACCGTCGGTCCACAAGCTTTTACCCATACGTTCTGAGTTATTTTGAATTAATGCGTTGGACGCTTTCAAAATAGTCGCGGTTGAACGGTAGTTTTGTTCAAGACGAATGGTTTCTGCGCTAAAGTCAGTTAAAAAACGTTTAATGTTTTCGATTTTAGCACCACGCCAACCATAAATGCTTTGGTCATCGTCGCCTACAATCATAATGCTGTTAGTATCGCCAGCAAGTAACTTTAACCAAGCATATTGAATGGTATTTGTATCTTGGAACTCGTCTACGAGCATATGTGCGAAGCGTTGCTGATAATGACGCAGTAACGTAGGGTTATTTTTTAACACTTCGTAGCTGCGTAGTAATATTTCAGCAAAATCAACTAGGCCCGCTCTATCACAGGCCTCTTGATAGGCGGCATAAACACGCAGCATCATTTGCTCATTAATATCGTATGCTTGAATATCTTTAGGGCGAAGTGCTTCATCTTTTTTGGCGCTTATGTACCAGCCAAATTGCTTAGCGGGCCATTTTTTATCATCAATATTCATCGATTTTAATAAGCGCTTGATCATTCTAAGCTGATCGTCAGAGTCTAAAATTTGAAAGGCTTCTGGTAAATTAGCTTCACGGTGATGAGCACGTAAAATACGATGCGATAAACCATGGAAAGTACCAATCCACATACCACCTACAGGCGCTTTTAGTGTTTCTTCAACGCGGCCACGCATTTCTTTAGCGGCTTTATTAGTAAAGGTAACTGCAAAAATACTGTAAGCGGAGGCTTGCTCAACTTGCATAAGCCACGCAATACGATGAACTAACACTCGTGTTTTACCAGACCCAGCACCTGCTAATACCAGCATGTTTTGTAGTGGGGCTGCAACGGCATCGCGTTGTTTGTCATTTAAGCCATCGAGTAATTGTGAAACGTCCATCGTTACGCCTTTTTAATCAATATTGTGGGCAGTATAACAGGTGTTTTTGTTAGGCTAAATAAAATACTGTTTTTATAAACAGCTATTTATAAAATAGTGTTCAAAACGAGTAACTTGCTAATTAACTAAGCGAATAAAAAGCGTAAACGCATAACAAAAATTGCTAATTTGACCTAAAGTTAGCAAAATTTACTAACTCTCTAAATCTAGACTAATTTAACTATTTGATTTGTAAGCTTTAATAAATTGGCATAAAGTGTGTAAGTAAATAATTATAAAATCAAATAAATACAGAGGTTAGTATGGCAGATCAAGGTTCTGGCGGTAACGTAATCGCAGCATTATGTAATATATTTTTTCCTGGTTTAGGGCAGTTAGTGCAAGGGCGTATTTTAGCGGCTATATTTTTTGCACTCGCTATTATAATAAGTTACGCACTAATTTATGTGCTTGTAGGCTTTGTACTTGTGCCTATTATCTACTTATGGTCGATCATTGACGCAGCGCGTTATAGATCGCGAAGTTAACGGTTTTAAAGTTGAGTAAAATAGCGCCATGTGGCGCTATTTTACTTTATATGTCCTGTGGTTTACGGGCGTTTACGTATATAATTACGCAATCAAAGATTTACAGGCAAACCCTATGGAATATCAATTTATTCGCGACCCTATTAGTGGGCTACGTATTAAAATAAGCAGTGAACACGCTATTATTGGTCGCTGGCTAAACGAAGAAATAGGCAAAGACAAAGTAGCCATGGTACTAGCGCTTATTGCATCGGTAAGTTCAAGCTATGAGCCGCTAACACTAAAAGGCCAAGAAATAGATTTAATATTAACGAAAGACGAAGCATTATTTGAAGCCCATGCGCTTCATCAAGACAGCGAAGACCTAATAGCGTATCAGGATGACGATTTAGCGCTTGAAGAAAATGGTTTAAGTAGTGGTTGTGGCTTTGAAGATTTCATTGATTTAATTGATTCATGGCATGAGTTTACGACGTCACGATAAACATAATTAGCACACTAATAAAAATATACAGCAATGCACAATCAGCATTTTATCTGTATTATTACACCAACGAAAATTACGCCAACCAAAACGACAGGAATTGATATGTCTGCCAATTTAAACAAGCTAGTAGTGATGCTAGAAATGCAAAACGCCATGAATACTAAAGTACATGAGCAATGGTTTACTCAAGGGTTTGAATGGTACCGCGCTATTTGGGTTGAGTGTGCTGAAATGCTAGATCATCATGGTTGGAAATGGTGGAAAAAACAAACACCAGATACTGAACAAGTTATTTTAGAGTTGGTTGATATTTTTCATTTTGGTCTATCGCTTAGAATTGACGGTGAAACTAGCTACGAAGACTTAGCAAAGCAACTTGAAACTGAGCTTAGTAATGCTCAACAAGCTGATGACTTTAAACAAACACTAGAGATATTAGCGGCGTCTGCTGTTGCTGATAAAACGTTTAATGCAGGTGCCTTTGCCGGCTGTATGGCGCAAATGGGTATGGATATTGATGATTTATATCGCGGCTACGTAGGTAAAAATACGTTAAACTTTTTCCGCCAAGATCACGGTTACAAAGATGGTAGCTATATTAAAGAATGGAACGGGCAAGAAGATAACGAGCATTTAGTTGAAGTAGTTAAAAGCCTTGATACAGAACATGCAGATTTTGCAAAGTTAGTATATCAAGGGCTAGAAGCGCGTTACCCAAAAATTTAAGTCACGTAAGTTGAGTTAAATAATCTTACGATAGTCGGTAACACTCAGGTAATCGGCTATTTCGTTATGTGGTTGTTGGCTATCAGGGTTAGCAACTGCAAGTAAGTGCTCAATGCCGTATTCTCGTGCAGCATTCAAAACCGGCACACTGTCATCTACAAACAAAGTGCGCTGCTTATTAAACCCTAAGTCTTTTTGTACTTGGTGCCACAAACTTTGTTGCTCTTTACTTACTCCATATTCATGAGTAGACACTACGCCATCTAGGTAGTTATCAATCGCTGTATGCTCAAATTTAAGCATGACACTCTCAGGGTGGGCGTTGGTAAGTAAAATTAACTCTTTGCCTGCTTTTTTAAGCTCAGTTAAAAAATGAGGTACGTCTTCGCGCATTTTAATTAAATGCTGAGACTCTCGTTTAAGCTCCATTATAGGCAAGCTTAATTGCTGCTCCCAATAATCTAAACAATACCACTGTATTTGACCGCTCACAGCTTGATAGCGTTTTAAAATATCTGCTTTAGCTGCATCTAGGCTAATGCCCCTTGCTAATGCGTGTTGCGCAGGAATAACGTTAAGCCAAAAATGACTGTCGTAATGTAAATCGAGTAATGTTCCATCCATGTCGAGCAAAACGGTATCGATTTTTGACCAATTTAACATAGGAATTTCAACTTATAAGGTTTATTATTGAACTAACTGCCATGATAGCAAATTAACGCCAATGACACAGAAAAAGCACCCAACACCACCACAAATCCTCAGTAACAATGTTGTCGCTAAAAGCCGCCTGTTTACTGTGGAGTCTTTAGAGCTAAAGTTTTCTAATAACGAAGAGCGCCAGTATGAGCGAATTCGCGGCGGTGGCCGGGGAGCCGTGATGATTGTTCCGTTAAGTGCAGACAACGAATTACTACTTGTACGTGAATACTGTGCGGGCACAAACGATTACCAGTTAGGTTTTCCTAAAGGCTTAATCGATCCGGGCGAAACGCCAGAGCAAGCTGCTAACAGAGAGCTTAAAGAAGAAATTGGCTTTGGTGCTGAGTATTTTAAACCATTAAGAACAGTAACAATGGCGCCGAGTTACTTTAATGCCACTATGCATATTTTATTTGCTAAGCAATTATACCCACAAACCCTTATTGGCGACGAACCAGAGCCGCTTGTTGTTGTTAAGTGGCCATTAACTCAGTGGCAGTCATTATTAGACCAAGAAGATTTTACCGAAGCACGCAGTGTTGCAGCTTTGCTATTATTAGATAAGTATTTAGCGTCTGGAGCTGCCGATGAATAAATTAATCGAACCGTGTATTGAATTAGCTGAGCGTGCTGGCGATGCAATTATGGCCATTTATAAAAAAGGCGATATTGGCCAACAAGAGAAATCAGATAATACGCCTGTTACCAAAGCTGACTTAGCAGCAAATGACGTACTGGTTGCTGGATTAAAAGTCTTAGCGCCCGATATCCCAATTATGTCGGAAGAAATACCTATACCTGCACTCGCCGACAGACAGGACTGGCAGCGTTATTGGTTGCTCGATCCGATGGATGGTACAGGCGAATTTATTTTAGAAAGTGGCGACTTTGCAGTAAACATTGCATTGATTGAAAATAATCATCCTGTGCTTGGCGTTATTCATTGGCCTGCAAAAGGTGTGACTTATTTTGCTACAGCTAAAAATGGTGCCTTTAAACGTGAAAACTCAATTGATAAGCAAATATCTGTAGCGCCGCCAGAGAGCTTGACGCTTGCAGTGAGCCGCCGCCAAAAAATAG
The DNA here is from genome assembly GCF_002836695.1 of Pseudoalteromonas sp. 78C3. NCBI lineage: Bacteria > Pseudomonadati > Pseudomonadota > Gammaproteobacteria > Alteromonadales > Pseudoalteromonadaceae > Pseudoalteromonas > Pseudoalteromonas sp. 78C3. The sequence goes on along the minus strand of NZ_PJAV01000172.1, from coordinate 97,622 downwards.
AAGCGGTGAGTCAGTATTTAAATAGTCAGTTTACAACTATTGCTATTGGCTCGTGCTCATTAAAAGCTTGTACTGTTGCAGAAGGCAAAGCAGATTGTTTTTTAAGAATTGGTCCAACGGGAGAGTGGGATACAGGTGCTTCACAAGTTATTGTTGAAGAAGCCGGTGGTTGTATTACCGATGCAGAATTTAACCCGCTAACGTACAACCAACGCGAGAGTACTGAGAACCCTGACTTTATAGTGATGGGACATCCAGACTGGGAATGGCAAAAAATGATTAATCCGCATCAAAGGTTGAGCGCAGAATAGCAATTTGATTGCTTTTTGTTCGGTTGAACAACTTTAATTAGTTTAGGCCTTGCATTAAATGTTTATTCCTATATAGTAGCGCTCTCTTCAAGGCAGGCTCGTAAATATTACGAAAATGTTTTAAAGAAATTACAGGCGCGGGATGGAGCAGTCTGGTAGCTCGTCGGGCTCATAACCCGAAGGTCGTCGGTTCAAATCCGGCTCCCGCAACCAATTTTTTATAAGATTTGGTTACTGTAAACTCTAGCTTAAGAGATAAAATAAAGTAGTCGATAGACTTAAAATATACAGGCGCGGGATGGAGCAGTCTGGTAGCTCGTCGGGCTCATAACCCGAAGGTCGTCGGTTCAAATCCGGCTCCCGCAACCAATTTTTAATTGGAAGCCAAGTTGTAATGTAAGCAACTTTAAATAAGTCTACAAATTTCAGGCGCGGGATGGAGCAGTCTGGTAGCTCGTCGGGCTCATAACCCGAAGGTCGTCGGTTCAAATCCGGCTCCCGCAACCACTGAAATAAATAAGAATGAAACGACACGCTTAAAGCGTGTTTTTTTATGCCTGAAATTTGATGAGTGTGGTGATTTAGCTTATAGGTTAAAGATAATCTTCACTGCATGAGGCATTCACTTCTCATAAGCGCAAGCTCCCGCCCCCTGAGATACACTTCAAAAATGTTATAAACTTCTTAAAATAAATCGTTATTACTTAAAACCTTGTTTGGTTTGTGTTAAAACGGCACAAATGTTTTTGGGTTGTTACAAATATGACTGAACTTTACCACTGGTTTGATTTAATAGGCATTGCGGTGTTTGCTGTATCGGGCACTTTGCTAGCGTACGAGAAAAAAATGGATGGCTTTGGGGTCGTAGTTTTAGCGACAGTAACTGCTATTGGTGGTGGTACAGTGCGAGATCTAATTTTAGATGTTCCTGTGTTTTGGTTACACGATCAAAGTTACTTTTTTGCCATACTCGCTTCAGTATTTGTTACAACACGCCTTATAAATAAACAAAAGCCGATACCTCATTATATTTTACAAACAGCGGATGCGTTTGGTTTAGCTTTTTTTGCAGTAATGGGGGCACAAAAAGCGCAGCTTGTTGGTATGCCCGATATGACTGCGGTAATTATGGCTGTAATTACAGGCTGCTTTGGTGGATTAATTCGAGATGTGCTTGCACGCGAGATCCCTATGCTATTAAAAGGTGAGCTTTACGCTATTACCTGTATAGCGGGTGGCACTGTTTATACGCTTGGCATTAGTTTTTCGTTAGTAACCGAAATGGCGATGGTATTAGGTATGTTAATGACCTTATTACTTCGTTTGGCTGCTATAAAATGGCAAATCACATTACACGTTTTTAAATATCCTGACTAAACTGGTGTAATCACACCATTTACTAGGATAAGGAATGTCGTTAGCTCGTATATTTTCTCGTGCTCAAGTGGGTATAAATGCCCCTGAAGTTATTGTAGAAGTTCACCTAGGAAATGGTTTACCTGCTTTTCATATTGTAGGCCTGCCCGAAGCGTCTGTTAAAGAGTCGAAAGACAGGGTACGTAGCGCACTCGAAAACTCACAATTTGGTTTTCCCGATCAACGAATAACTGTAAATTTAGCCCCTGCCGATTTGCCAAAAGATGGTGGACGGTTTGATCTTGCTATTGCGGTGGGTATTTTAGTCGCCTCTGGACAAATAGTGTGTCCTGATATTCATAAGTATGAGTTTTATGGTGAGCTTGCTCTTAATGGTGAGGTGCGTGGTGTAAACGCTATTTTACCTTCGGTACTTGCTGCAAAAGAGCAAGATCGCTGCTGCTTTTTACCTCTTGCAAACGACAGCCTAGCAAGCCTAGTTAATGGCGTTAAACGCAAAGCCGTAAGCTCTATTCAAGAAGTGTGGGGGGACTTACTTAATCAACAACCCTTACCATTGAATATAGAGTATCCCGACTGCACACAAGCCCCTGACTTTTTACTCGATTTAAGCGATGTGAAAGGTCAGCCCGGTGCAAAGCGAGTACTCGAAATTGCTGCAGCTGGCGGGCATAATTTATTATTTTTAGGGCCTCCTGGCACTGGTAAATCAATGCTTGCCCAGCGAATGGCTACAATTATGCCTACTATGTCGGACGATGAAGCTATTTCAACAGCTGCGCTTTACTCTATTATTGGACAATCCATAGATTTAACTAATTGGCGACAGCGGCCATTTCGTAATCCGCATCATACGTGCTCAGCTGTTGCTTTGGTGGGTGGCTCTTCAAATCCCAAGCCTGGTGAAATTTCTCTGGCACATAACGGTGTGCTCTTCTTAGATGAGTTACCGGAATTCGAGCGTAAGGTGCTTGATTCACTGCGTGAACCAATGGAGACCGGTACGGTTACTATTTCACGTGCAGCTAGGCAAATGGAGTTTCCGGCGCAGTTTCAGCTTATTACAGCATTAAATCCAAGCCCAACAGGGAGTCATACAGATAAGCGGGCAACTCCCGATCAAGTTATGCGTTATTTATCGCGCGTGTCGGGGCCTTTTATTGACCGTATTGATTTGCAAATAGAACTACCTCGTCTAACGAGCGTTGAACTACAAAGTACTCAGCCAGAGGAAAGTAGTGCTGAGGTTAGAGCAAGAGTTGAAGCGGCTTATTACCTACAGCTAAAACGCCAAGGTAAGGTTAATGCGAGGCTTAATAATAAAGAAATGAGTGTGCACTGTGTACTGGCGCCAGCAGAGTTGCAGTTTTTAGCCAGAGCAAGCGAAAAGTTGTCTTTATCGCCACGCTCTTATCATAGAGTAATTAAGGTGGCGCGAACTATTAGTGATTTAAAGGGGGCTGAAAATATTAGTTTAAATGAGCTTAAGGAAGCTCTTAATTACCGTGCATTTGAGCGCCTTATTGCGCAATTAACTAAATATTAAATAGAGAGCATATAGCCTTTACCGCGAACGGTAACAATACGTTTTTGATCTTTTTCGTCATTTAATTTTTTACGTAAACGACCAATCAGCACATCAACAGTACGATCGTTTGGACTCCAATCGGGCTGGCCTATTTCTTCTGATATTTTTTCACGGGATGTGGCTTTACCTGCATTACTAATTAAGCAAATAAGCACTTTATGTTCGGCTTCAGTTAAGCGTGATTCAACGCCTGCAGCAGTAATTAGTGTGCGGTTATCGGGGTGAAGCTTAAAGTCAGCATATTCTATAAATTCTTCGCTTTCGTCGTCTTCTAGGTTAACGGCAACACGCTTATAGAGCGCGCGCATGCGAAGTTCTAACTCAAGTAAATCGACAGGCTTACAAATATAGTCATCAGCACCTTGTGCAAGGCCTGCAATACGATCGGCTTGGGAGTCACGACTCGATAATACAATAACGCCAATATCGGTAAGTGTGTTTAATTCTTTTGCCAGCTGAAGCCCATCACGCTTTGGCAAAACAATGTCAATTATGGCTAATGATATAGCACCGCGCAGGTTTACCCGCTGCCTTACAATGTTAAGTGCATCAGCGCCAGTTGGGTCTACCTCTATTGTAAATTCGGTATCTGCAAAGTGATTTTGGATGCGTTTAACGAGTAGTTCATCGTCTTCAACCAATAAAACATTAATAGCCATAGTACTTTATTTTGAATGCTTATAGCTCTGTATGGTAGCACCATTAGGTAAATGCTGAGAAGGGGGTTTATTAGTTTTAAGTAACTTAATATTTCAAAGGTGTATAAGACGTTATTAGAGGATGAGGTTAGCACCTTTAAACTAATTAAAAGGTGCTAAATAATTAATACTACTATTAATAAATATGTATTAAGTCGTTATTTTAAAGGTTTAGACTCAGTCATTTTTATACATTGAGTCCCACCATTGAGGTTCATCTTTTAGCTTTTTATCAAAGTATGCAAGCATGGTGTTCCACCAATCAAATCGTTTATCGCGTGCAAAAATTTGGTGGTCGGCGCCTTTGTATTCGATTAACTCTACGTCCTTATTAAGCAGTTTAAGCGCAGTGTACATTGTTAAGCTTTCGCCAACAGGTACATTGGTATCACTATCACCATGAAGAAGTAGCATAGGTGTTGTTACTTTGTCGGCATGAAATACAGGGCTATGTTGGCTGTAAAGCTCAGGGTTATTCCATGGGAAGCTATTTTTTGATGCTTCGCCAGAATATAAGTAGCCCCACCAACCTTCACCCCAATACGAGGTAATATTAGAAATACCCGCATGAGCTATTGAAGCACTAAATATATCGGTTTTAGTTGCCAATAACATGGTCATGAAGCCACCGTATGATGCCCCTAAATTCCCTACCTTTTCACTATCAACATAGTTGTATTTTTTTAAAAAGGCTTGCGTGCCTTCGATGATATCGTCTGCGGTGAAGTCGCCCCAGGCATTAACATGTTGCGCTGAAAACTTTTGTCCAAACCCTGTTGCGCCAGTAGGTTGTACTACATAAACAACGTAGCCATTTTCTGCCCATAAGTTAAACGGGTAACGACCTGTAAAACCACGCGTAACTGGTGAAGTACCGCCGTAGTAATACACGAGCGCAGGGTGCTTTTTAGTTTTATCTAAGTTGCTAGGAATGTACACACGACCAGTTATTTCGACACCATGTTTATTTTTAAAATTAAACTCTTCTAATGTAGGGAGTCGTGTATTTGCATAGCTACTTGGTTTTGAATCCCATATTAAATCTGTTTTATTTTTACTTACGTTAAGGCGCTTTAGTTGTTGTGGAGCTAAAGCGTTGGTACCACTTAGTAAAATTTCGGTATTACGGTCGTATGAGTAACTAAATTGTTCAACAATATCCAATCCCGTACTTAACTTTTTAAAGCGCTGTTTACTTAAATCAAATAGGTAAAGTGGTTGAGTGTCTTGCTCTGTTACTTTAATGAGCGCATCGCCGTTTTCTAAAACTTGCAGTTGGCCAATAGCGGGGTCGAACTGTTTACTAAGTGCTTTTACGTTTTTACCGCCTTCAGTAAGTAGATAAAGTTGCCCGTCGTAGTTATTGGCAAGCATTGCTTTTGGTAGAGCTCTGCCTGCGCCATTTTTAAAATCGGGGCCTGCAACTACATAAATGTCTTTATTTGCATATTTAGCTAAATTAAACGTTTTAAATTTACCAAGCGATGAAAGCTTATTTGATTTTAAATCGAGTTCGACTAACTCTGTTTCAGGGTGGGTTGATGCTTGCATTGCCATTACTGGGCGGCTCATTAATATTTTGCCACGGTTACTATTTGAATCTTCAAGGCTGTAAGAAAGAGGACCTTGGCTAAGTGCTTTTGTTAAACCACTTTTAGTATCAAACATATAAATTTGGCTGGTGGTACGTGCATACGACCAGCGATCTTGTAGACCTTTATAGTGCTTAGTTAAGCTGTTAGTGCTCTCAGGTGATTTAGACCAGCTAAACAAAAGGCTGGTGTCGTTATAAAAGGTAAAGCTATTGGCTCCTTCTAAATCGTTTGCTAATGTTTTTATTGAGAAGTTTTTACGGCTAAGTTGTTTAAGCTCACCATTTAACAAATACACTAAATATTGGTTATCTGGACTCCAAATAATGTTACTTGGTTGGCCTGCTTCGAAGCGATAAAGCATTTGATTATCTGAATCTTTAAGTACTGTAACTGTATTTGCTTGGTTTTGTGTTTTATCGCTATAAGTGCGAGTAGTAGTAACGTACTGCTTAGCATTAGGTGCGAGTGATAATTGGCTGATTATAGGGGCATCAAACAATTGTTTTGCAGATAAGCGTTTTGTTTTTGAGGCGCTAAGCGTAATTTTATCAACGTCGCTTTTAGGTGCAAAATCAAGCATTACGTCGTGCCAATTAGCTACTTGTTGGGCTACTATTAAAATAGAGTGAGTACTGTTATTTAAAGCTAACTTATAGCTATTTTTATCGCCTGTTTGTAGTTCGCCATTAATAAATAACTGACCTTGCTCAATCCCTTTTAAGGTAAGCGTACCTTGTGTAAAGCGGGTTGTTTCAATATTAAATTTTAGTGCCTGTAACCCACCTAAAGTGAGCGCATTGATTTTATTAAACGGCTGCCAGTTTTGTTTTTTCCCAAATACAGAAAAACTATCTGAGTCTGCTTGTAGTTGCGGCAATAGGTTATTAATAATGGCATTGCCATGAGGTGTTTGAAAAGGCTTTAACTGCATGTCTTCGGCAAGTGGGCCGATAAACTGAATTTTTGATTTATCCAATGGTGCAGCTATTGCAGCAAAGCTTAAGCTGCTAAGCGTTAAAAGAGTCGCTGCATGCTTAAATAGCTTATTTTGATGACACCATGGTGCGCTAAATTTCATTATTATGCCTATTATTATTGGAAGTTTGGCCAAATATAGCATGTATTGATACCATGCTCACATATCCAATATAGAGGAGAGAAAGTGACTTTACTGATAGTTTATATGGTAGTGGCGATTGTTATTTCGTTTTTATGTTCTGTGATGGAGGCTGTGTTATTAAGTATTTCGCCCAGCTATGTTGCATCACTTAGGAAAGAGCACCCAGAGCTGGCTAAACAGCTCAAAAAGCTTAAAAACAATATAGATCAGCCTTTAGCTGCTATTTTAACTTTAAATACGGTTGCCCATACTGCGGGTGCTGCTGGGGTAGGCGCACAGGCAGCTGTCGTGTTTTCCGATGCGGCTGTAGGTATTGCATCAGCCATTATGACATTCCTCGTATTAATACTTTCTGAAATTATCCCTAAAACCTTGGGGGCTAATTACTGGCGAGCTCTAACGCCAAGTGTTACTTACGCTTTGCGGTTTTTAGTTATATCGCTAAAGCCTTTTGTATGGTTTGCACAAAAGCTAACAAATTTAATGGGTCCAAAGCACGATGAGGCTTACTATATTCGTCAAGAGATAGAGGCAATGGCTGATATAGGTACGGAGTCGGGTGCATTACATCAGGATGAGTCCGAAATAATTCGTAATCTATTGCATTTTAGACATGCAAAATTATGCGATTTAATGACGCCTCGAACTGTTATTTTTAAAATCCACAAAGACTTAACCGTGAATCAGTATTTAAACGATCACGGCTCGTCGTCATTTTCTCGTATATTGGTATTTGATAAAGACAGCGACGATATTGTAGGGTTTGTGCATAAAAACGATATTATGCTGGCATTTCATCGTTTAGGTACCGATTACAAAATTAGCAAATTGATTAAGCCTATTTATACGGTGCCGAGTTCTCAAAATGTATCGTCGTTACTGCAAACTCTTTTAACAAAGCGCACGCATATATGCCTAGTTGTAGATGAGTACGGTGACGTGCAAGGTATTGTAACGCTAGAGGACATGATTGAAGCTTTAATGGGGCTAGAGATTGTAGATGAGCGTGACCAATCTACTAATATGCGCGCAGTAGCAAGGCAGCGTTGGCACAAACGTTTAGCAAGCAGTGCGCATATAGTCAGTGAAGAAGATAAACACACTCGGGGTGATAATTAGTTAACCAGCCCCGATTAAATATTAATACCTCTTAAGCTGGACTGCCATCAGTTTTCAGCCAATCTTTAGCCCAAGATATAAATTCGTCTTGTGGTTTAGGGCGGCTAAATAAAAAACCTTGTATGGCTAGTTTTCTTTTATAATGCCTTAAATAAACGAGCTCTTCTGGGCGTTCAACACCTTCTGCCACTAGATCTAAATTATCTTTACTCGTAATATTAAATAACGAACTTACGACCACTTGAGAAAATAAATCTGTTTCTATATGGCTAATAAGTGAACGGTCTATTTTAATTTCAGTAAAAGGAAGATTTCGAAGCTGATTCATATTAGTAAAACCAACACCAAAGTCGTCTAGTGATATACCAAAGCCATGCATTCTTAATCTGTTTAGTGTTTCTAATTGCATGAGGCTTGAGAGTGCATGTTGTTCTGTTATTTCTATAATTATATTACTAGGCGTGAGTCGGTTTAGTTCTAAAATGAGTAGTAATTTATTAGGGCAGTTTAAGTCGTCGAGCTGAGTTGGCGATAAATTAAATGCCATTTTAAAATCATGACCTAGTTGCGCTTTCATATTTTTGAATTCGCTGGTGGCCTTTTCAAAAAGAGAAAATGTAATTTGATTAATTAAGTTGTGTTGTTCGGCAGTGTTTATAAAACGGTTAGGTAAAATAATATTGCCGTCTTTACTTGATAAAATACGCGCTAAGACTTCAACGCTCTCAATTTTATTGTTATCAGCGTTTATTTTTGGTTGGTAAAAAGGCGTTATTTCATCGTTTTTTAATGCATCAATAAGCTCATCTTTTGAAATGGCTGACTCTTTTAATAAAGTGTGGCTGTTTAATTGCGCCACTTTAATAAGTAACCTACTAACCTGAGACAGTTGCACTGGCTTTGAAATATTACCAATGAGGTGGGCGTTATGTTGTTTCGCGAGGTTGGCGGCTAAGCTAATAACTTTATGGTCCATTTCAGAAACAATAATAATACCGCCTTGATAATGTAACTCTCCTAAGTGGCGGATTAATTCCATGCCGTCCATTTCGGGCATATTGAGATCAGTAAAAATAGCATCAAAGTAGTTAACATCTTCTGTTACTTTTTCAAGAGCTTCTTTTGCACTCAGACACGTAGTTATAGTGTTAGACATACCCAATTCGTTAAGTATAGCTTCCATAACGATCAAAATTGCTTTTGAGTCGTCAACAACTAAAATATTAGGTACTATTTTCTTCACAGTAATCCCTTCCAATGCGAATTTATTATTACTGTAAAAGTAGTAGCGTTATTGTATTTTGTCAGTACTTTTAATTTATATTTTTATCTGATAATTCTAATTAAAAAAGAGATCTTTATTATGCGGCTCGTGTTTTGTAAGTGAGTCGGTATACTAGCGCCATTGTTTTAAACGGTCTTAATTATGATAAGAATAGATCTTACTTTAGCCGAGCAGCCATTTTCGCTTATGGTGTCTGGGCAAAAAATTGTGCAGGTATTTCACGCGCAACAAGCCATTACCTTTGATAACCCTCGTGAAAACTATTATCAGTTTACTTACGACAACAAAGTAATAGGTATTGATACAGAGACAGTCGAAGAGCAAAGCATTTCGCTCTTTGTAGATGATCAATTTGCAACACAACTTGCGTTACCAGCACCTACAAATGGATCACCTAAAAAAGGCTTTTTGGGGCTGGCTGCATTAGGTTTTAAGCTTTTTAAAAGTGCTAAGGTAATTAAAGTAGTGCTTGCAGGGGCTTCTGTTGCAGGCTATGCGTGGTTATTTAGTATAGAATTTGCATTAATGCTAATTGGGTGTTTAGTTGTACACGAATACGGCCATGTGCGAGCAATGAAATACTTTGGCATAAAAACCAAAGGTATTTACTTAATCCCATTTGTAGGTGGGCTAGCTGTAAGTGACGACAAAATAACGACTCGTTGGCAAGATGTCGTTATATCGCTAATGGGACCTGCATTTGGTTTAATTACCTCGGTACTGGGTGTCGTTTTATATTACGTCACCGAAATGGAAATATTTGCAGGTGTGGCGGTTCTTAGTGCGTTATTAAATTTATTTAACTTGTTACCAATTTTACCGCTTGATGGCGGGCATGTATTAAAAAGTATCAGTTTTTCAATGCGTTCATGGATTGGTTTAAGCGTATGCTTATTAGGCGTACTATTTGGCTTATGGCTGAGCTACACCTTTGGCTTAATGTTACTGGTATTCTTTTTGTTTGTAGGTGCGCTGGAAATTGTATTTGAATGGCGAGGTCGCCACTACTCGCATTTAATGCCACTAGATAAATATGGCCAAGGCTTTTCAGCGGTTATGTATGCAGTTGTAGTCGCTGGGCATGTAGCTGTAATGATGCACTTTGCCGATTCGGAAAATCCAATATTGAGTCTGCCGATGACTATTTTATCGAGCTAGTATTTTTATTTTTTCTAACTAAATAAGTTCATTTTTTGCATTAATATTTTATTTTTTGACTTTTATGTTGATTTATTGTTAATTGAATTCTAGTGTAATATAAATTAGAACAATCTTAGCGGATCAACTGGATGTTATTTAGAAAGGAAGCTGTCGCTCAGCAAAGAGAGCGTTTAACAGGAGTGATTACGCTCGCACAACCACTATCAATAAAACTTACCGTATTTATTTTGGTATGTATTTCGATTGTAGTGATAGCCTTTTTATTTACAGCAGAATATTCACGCAAGGAAACAGTTCGGGGGTTTTTAATACCCAATAAAGGGATAATCCAAAGCTTTGCTAATCAAGGTGGTATGATTGAGCAGCTATTTGTACAAGAGGGTGATGCCGTTACTAAAGGTCAGCCGCTGGCGACCATTATTGTGCAGCAAAATAACAGCCAAGGCATAGCTTTGAGTACCCAGCTTGTTGAGCAGCTAAGTATGCAAATACAGTTGCTCAATGATGAGATAACACAAAACCATACCCTACAAAAGCAAGAGTCACTTAACTTGCAAGCGCAAAAACGTGCACTTACTAATGAGCAAGCTGCATTACAAAGTCAACTTACTCTGGCTGATGAAAAATTAGGGCTACTTAACCGCCAACAAAGCAACCTTAATCAACTTAATAAAAATGGCTTTTTATCAAACATCGAGCGAGAGCAACAACAGCAAGCTTTGTTAGATGTTAAGCAAGAAAAACAAAACCTAGCGCGCTTGCTTATGCAGCAAGAAAATCAATTAAGTCAACTTAGTTTTAATATTGCTAACGTGCCCCAGCAGTATACTTTGCGTATAAATAGCCTTAAACGCCAACAAGCGGATATTCAAAACCAGCTCACACAAATTAAAAGTAACTATCAATATACCATAACAGCCAGTAACAGCGGTGTTGTTACTGGCATTCAAGTGGTTGAAGGCGAAACACTTACCCAAGCCAAACCACTGTTGCATATTATTCCCGAAGGATCAGAGCTAGTAGCAGAGTTGCTGCTACCAACACGTTCAGCAGGCTTTATACAGCTAGGTAACGATACGCGCCTGCGTTTTGATGCTTTCCCTTACCAACGCTTTGGTTTTATTAACAGTAAAATTAGCCGTATCGACAAGGCGCTCATTACTCCAAATGAAATACGCCTGCCTATTACCCTGCAAGAGCCAGTGTACCGTTTGCGAGCGACACTCAGCCAACAACAAATGCAGGCCTATGGTAAGGCGTTTGAGCTGAAAAGTGGCATGTTGTTTGAGGCAGATATTATGTTGGAGCAGCGCACATTAATCGAGTGGTTACTCGAGCCACTGTACAGCCTAAAAGGGCGCGTAAGTTAAGTGTAGCGTTTTATAAAATAAAGAAAAATTTGAAAGTTTTGGTGGTTTGCTAAATGCAAACAACCGAAAAAGACGGCCAGCTTTAGTTAACTTTAGCGAGCAGCTAAAGCTAGCCTATTAACCGCTCACCTTTATTGAAGGGGAGCATATTAACAACCCGATGACTTAATTAAAAAGCATCGGATTTATGGAGTATAACATTATGCGTGAATTAAACGTAAATGAAATTAAAGACGTAAATGGTGGTAATCCTATAGTTGTAGCACTTATTGCTTATAGAATTTATAAAATAGTTAAAGCAGGAACGAAAGCTACGGCTGCTGCTACAGCTTTAGGCGGTGCTGGTGTTGTAGGTAACGAAGTTGGAAAAGCTTTAGCTAATTAATAAGGGACTAATTATGAGAGAGTTAACCAAGAAAGAGCAAAGTAATGTTAGTGGTGGTTTTCCTATATTAGGAGCTATAGCTGCTACTTTTATTGCAGGGGTTATTGTTGGCTATGCACATGAAAAGTACAAACAATACCAAAGTTCTAAAGAAACAAAACAAGCAGGGTGTGAACCGACCTGTTAACTAGCATATTTAGCTGAAAGAGGTAATAGAGTAGCTTTTTAAAGCTGCTCTAAAAAGCCGCAGGAAAATGTATGAATAATATTCAAAAAATTATCTTATCTTTACTTTATATTTTATTAATTCATTTGATCTTTAATATTTATGAAAAAATAATAAGTCCTGATTTATATTATCCATTATATATAATATTTTTAATGATCCCATCTTATTATTTATATGAATATTTAAAAAATATTAGAAAATAAAACTACTTTAGTTTCGTTGGCAGTTACTAAGAGGAGTTTTATCGTAAAGGTTGAGGCTATTAATGATACTTTTTCAGCTAGACAGAGGGATTAGAAAGTATTTCTAACCTGAATACACGTGTCGCCAAAATAGATATTTTAGTTGTAATTATTGAGATAGCGTCAGTTTTTATTTGTGCATACATATCTAGAAGAAAGTAAAACTATATAGAAAACTTCTTAGTTGTACTTCCATTCTGCCATCTTATTTATAGTGGTAATAATATTAACAACGGAAAATTTACCCTTTATCATGCAAGCTACAATAGAATTTAAAATAAACATGTCAGTTCCTCTAATTCTCCAATCCGAAATAGCTGAATGCGGCCTAGCCTCTGTGGCAATGGTGGCAAGCTATCATGGTCATAGGCTGGATATGCCAGCCATGCGTAAGCGCTTTTCGGCTAATTTAAAGGGGATGAACTTACAACAGCTGATTGAGCTGGGTGATAACTTGGGGCTCGCCAGTCGTGCATTGCAATGCCCTATTGATGAAGTCCATAAACTACAAACTCCGTGTATTTTACATTGGGATATGAATCACTTTGTGGTATTGACCAAAGTCTCTGGCAAAGGTGCAAAGGATAAATTTGCTATTAACGACCCTGCTGTTGGTAAGCGTAGTTTAAATAGTAATGAGTTTAGTAAACACTTTACCGGTATTTGTTTAGAGCTGACTCCAACCAGTCAGTTTGAAGCCAAACAAGAACAAGCACAGATGAAGTTTACCCAACTTTGGAGCTCAATGAAGGGCTTAAAAGCAGGGCTAATAAAACTGATTGCGTTGTCACTGGTATTGCAATTATTTGCTTTGATGACCCCTTATTATATGCAGTGGGTGGTGGATGAAGTACTCATTAGTTTTGATGAATCGTTATTAACGGTACTTGCCATGGGTTTTGCTCTGATTGCGATAATTTCAGTGGTGACTAATGCGGTACGAAGTTGGCTAATTTTACGGCTTTCGAGTTTGCTCAATATGCAAATGGGCGTGAATTTGCTCAGGCACTTATTGCGCTTGCCAATGAACTATTTTGAGTCCCGCCATATTGGCGATATTGTCTCGCGCTTTGGCTCATTAGCGCAAATACGGGAGCGCATAACTACAGGGTTTGTAGAAACACTGGTCGATGGCGTAATGGGCATTACCGTATTGATTATGATGCTAATTTATTCGCTAAAACTCACTGCGGTAGTTGTTGGTGCAATTGTGCTGTATACCTTGGTACGTTTAGCGCTGTATCGTCCACTACATCAAGCCACCGAAGAAATGATTCAATCATCTGCCACAGAGCAATCGAACTTTTTAGAAAATATTCGGGGTATGCAAACTATAAAATTGTTTGGTAATGAATCGCAGCGCCAAGGTATTTGGCAAAACCGTTATGCAGAGGTAATAAACAGTGAAATTCGTTTAGGGCGTTTAAACATTAGCTTTGATTCATTTAATAAGCTGTTATTTGGCCTTGAAAATGTATTGGTGATTTACTTTGCTGCATTGCTAGTTATGAGCAATAGCTTGTCTGTTGGTATGGTACTGGCGTTTATTGCTTATAAAAACCAGTTAACCAGCCGCTTTGCCAACTTAATTGAGCAAATTATTCAATTCAAAATGATGCGGTTACACTTAGACCGTATTGCAGATATAGCACTCACGAAACAAGAAGCTAATCGTGACGGTGAAATGGCCTATACAGGTGATGACGAAGGTAAAGTGAGAGGTCAGCTTACGCTCGAAAATATTTGCTTTAGTTACAGTGAAGAGCAAGCGCCTATTTTAAACACCGTTAACTTAACCCTGAATACCGGTGACTCGATTGCGATTACGGGTCCATCTGGTGCGGGTAAAACTACGTTGATGAAAATAATGCTAGGGTTATTACAGCCAACCTCAGGGACTGTGTTGCTTGATGGCAAAGATATTACTCAGCTTGGCCTTAAAAACTACCGCAAACAAATAGCTGCAGTAATGCAGGATGACACATTGTTAGCTGGCTCAATCGCCGATAACATCAGCTTTTTTGACCCACAGCCCAATTACTTAAAAATAGAGCAATGTGCCCGACATGCGGCTATTCATGATGATATTACCAAAATGACTATGGGTTATAACTCATTAGTAGGTGATATGGGATCAAACTTATCTGGCGGTCAAGTACAGCGTTTACTCCTTGCTCGCGCATTGTATCAATCGCCCTGCGTGTTGTTTATGGATGAAGCAACCAGCCATTTAGATAAGGATAACGAGGCGAAAATAAGTGAGCAAATTCAGCACTTACCCATCACACGGATTATGATTGCTCATCGCCAAGAAACCATTAACATGGCCAGCAAAGTCTATCAACTGAAAGAGGGTAGGTTGGTGGAGCTACAACAGCAGAGCGAGAGTGCATAAAATGACCAGTACTTGTGTTTTACACGCCTTTTTATTATGTTTACATTTAATAAAAGCTCAATACCAGCGATATAAAAACCTCTGTCACAAACAACTGCACAACACAAAACCCCATAATATCTTTTGCTTTTAGGCCTGCTATAGCCAATACGGGCAACGCCCAAAAAGGTTGAATTAAATTAGTCCAGGCATCACCCCATGCAACAGCCATTGCAACGCGCGATATATCAGCACCTAGCTCTTGTGCTGCAGGTATTACAATAGGTGCTTGTACAGCCCATTGGCCACCGCCAGAGGGAACAAACATATTAACGAGCCCTGCACTTATAAAACTAAAGAATGGCAAGCTATCAGCATCTGCAACGGCAATAAAGCCACGTGATATCTGTTGTGCTAGTCCGCTATCAACCATTACCGCCATGATGCCGGCATAAAAAGGAAATTGAATAACAATGCCAGCCCCGCTTGGGATTGCTTGTTGCAGACTGTTAAGTAAATTATGGGGTGTTTGATGCAGCGTAATAGCTAAAAACAAAAATACGGCAATAACGCTATTAAGGTTTAAGTTTCCGCCAGTAATAAAAAAGTAATAGCCTAAATATGCCAAACCTAATAAGCCAATTGTCATACCGAGTAGTTTACTTTGTTCCAAATGTTGAGCGGGTCTGGTTATTGTTGTGGGCTTAGGTGTTGTCTCTTGTAAAAGAGCTGGGTCGATATATACGCTTTCTTGCTCGCTTGGCAGCATATAGCGATTAACAAGCGGCATAATAATGAATAAACCAACTAATATGGCTATATTAAAGCCCGCAAATAAAGTGTGCTCTGTACTAATAATACCAATGCTGGCCTCTGAAAAGTGACCATCGGTTGCGATAGTTAAAGGAATCGAACCGGCTAATCCGCCATGCCATACAACAAAACCAGAGTAAGCGCTGGCTACTAATAATCGATAATCAACACGAGTATGTTTAGCAATTGCCTTGGCAAAAAGGGCACCAATAACTAAGCCAAATCCCCAATTTAACCAACTCGCTAAAAGCGAAATAAGCGTTACTAATATAATTGCTTTAGGTGCTGTATTTGCGAGTGTTGCTAGTTTTTCTAATAACTTACTTATAGGTGGCGTACTTGCCAACATGTAGCCTGTAATTAACACTAGTAGCATTTGCATAGCAAAGCTTAATAAGTTCCAAAATCCACCTCCCCACGCTTGTAATACTTCAATGTTGGTTGCGGTTGTAAATAAGCTCGCACTAATAAGGGTGATTATTGTAAGTAGAATTACAAATATAAAAGGGTCGGGAAGATAGCGCTCTACAATTTTAGTAAAAGGGCGGGCTATTTTATTAAGCATAAGCACAACTGTTTTGGTTATTATTTTAACGCTAATTAATCATGAAAAATCACCATTGGCAAACAGCATTTAGTCTTATATTTGCGGTTAAAAGCTTAAACATTGCTTAAAAGCATCGCTTACAGTAACGTACTGTTTATAGATAATTTACTAACGAAGACTTTGTATTATGCCGGTGATATTTAAAAGGCTAGCGTTACTTGTTCGCGCTCATATAGATCAGTTGAGTTGGCAAGCAGTGGCATTAGCTATTTTGACTCATATGCTATTAACATGGAGCTTACTATTTATAGCGAATGAGAAAGCGTTAACCTCGCTTACTACCTTTTTTTACTATTACACAGTAACAACATCAACAGTGGGATATGGTGACTTTAGTCCAGCTACTGATCTTGGTCGTTGGGTGGTTGCATTAATACAAATTCCATTTGGTTTAGCTTTATTTGGTGTTTTGCTAGGAAAAGCAGGACAAACTGTTACTTACTTAATTAGGCGCGCTATGACTGGTGATAAAAACTTTGCCCACAGTAACCACCATATTATTATTTTTGGTTGGCACGACACTCGTACAAAAAAGATGATTGATTACATTTTGGCAGATACGAAACGTACTGACCGTCGTATTTTACTCGCAGTAACAGAGCAAATGGAGCATCCTTTTTTAGCTAACGAAAGCGTTGATTTTGCACGTTTAACGAGTTTTACAAATTTAGCTGAACTAGAGCGGGTAGCTATTCGTAGTGCTGATAAGGTGATTATTGATGGTCAAGATGACGACCAGACATTTACGACAGCCCTGCGCATAAGTCGCTTAGTAAAAGATGATTGTCATATAAGTGCTCACTTTTTAGATGAAACCAAAGTTGAGATGATGTTAGAGCATTGCCAAAATGTAGAATGTAGTAGTGCAAAATCAGCTGAGATATTAGTACGCTCAATGCAAGATCCAGGTTCGAGCCGTGTGCAAGAGGAGCTGCTATCTACTTTGCACGGCGATACACAATTTAGCTTGAAAGTACCAAGTGGCTGCAAAGATATGGAGTTTGGTACTTTGTTTCATCATTTTAAGCTTGAGCATGATGCAATACTGTTAGGTGTTGCTCATAATTTAAGTGCGCAAAATATGGATTTAAACCCACCATTAGATTACAAAGTAAGTGAAGGCGATATTTTGCACTATATATCGGTAGAACGAGTATTAAGTAGTGAAGTAGACTGGTCGAGCCTAGAAAAATAATGAATGAAGTTGTATTTTTAATTGTTGTTTTAAGTGCTTACATATTACCTGTCGTTATTGTACTCAACAGTAAGCGTACACAGGGTCATGAAAAGAATGGCTGGCTAATGGGAATCATTGTATTTTCTTGGTTAGGTTTAATGATGTACTTTACCATTGTGCCCAAGCATAGGCACAAAAAGAAAAAGGCTAAATAGAGTAGTTAGCCTTTATAGCAGTTTTCGTTGGAATAATTACTCTTCCAACTGTTTGAGTTTATGCTCAATTAGAGGGTCGTCAGGTAGAAGTTGCTGGGCGACTTCTAATAGCTGAATAGCATCATTAGGGTGCTCATCTTGGTGCTTAAGTGCCACATCTATTAATGGCTGAATATCAATTTTTGCTTGATGCTCTTGTACATACACTTCTTTTTCATCAGCTAAAATTTTATGCGCTGTACTCAATAATGCTAAACGATGAGGGGAGTCTGCATTAGCCGTATTGAGACTTTGATAATAATCTTCTTTTAAGCGTAAGGTTTTGGTTTGCAGGCGAAACTGTGCAATATCGATTTGCTGATGTTGAATGAAATCAACGGCTACTTGCTTATAAAACCCAAACTTATTCAAATATGTAGCGTGTGTGCCATGTCCCATACCAAATACTCGCAAGTGAGTTAACTGCTTATAGCGCTTGGCGTGCATTCGGTCTATACGATTAGTAGGATCATAAATGATATAGCCTTGGGCATCTCCTAAATCTAGATCGTGATAATCTTGTTGCCAGTCAAACTGCTGAGCTATATCGGTACTAGAGCGGTCATCCCACGGTACTAATTCTTTATTTTTAGTACTTACCGGATGAAAGAACAGTACTTGGTTTAGCCTTAATAGTTTAGCAAAAGCGCCAACAGCAAATCCGCCACGGCTTAAGCCATAGCCTAGTCGACAATTAAACGGCGTAAGTAATGTTGATAACTGCTCGAGAAAAAAGATTAAATTACGATTACGAAACCAGTTACTTTTACCTAAATGCTGAAAAGCGATTACGTTTACGTTTTGTTTTTGAGCTAAGTGATAACCCCATGGTGCAAAATCAGGGTGAAGATCTTGCTCTTGCACGTTAGTACCTGCGGGTGAAAAAGTAAAAAGCAGGGGCTTATTAACGTCAACAAAATCATACTTAACAAATACGTCACCGAGTAAATCACTACCTGTCATGGGTAATCGAGTTTGTTGCTCATTGCGCGGGAGAGTTAACCATTCATCTAACCAATATAGTAATTTCATTAATCCTCCAGCTATAAGTCAGCATAGATCATATCAAACTCAATGAAATTAGGTCAAACCGAGAGGGTGTTACTGCGCCATTTTGATTATTTCATCCCAGTCATTTGTAGTAACGGGCATTATTGATAATCGACCGCCTTTTTTAAGTGCGATTTCAGTAATATTATTATTGGCTTTAATATCTTTAAGGCTAATTAATTTTTTTAAATGGCTTTGGTAAGTAACTTCAACAACAACCCAGCGTGGTTTGTCGCTGGTGGCTTTTGCATCGTAATAGTCGCTGCTTAAATCAAATTGAGTGGGGTCTGGGTAGGCTTCTTTTGTAACCTCGGCAATGCCCACTACGCCCACCTGTTTACAGCTTGAATGGTAAATCATTACTGAATCCCCGACCTTAACGCCATCACGCATAAAATTGCGTGCTTGATAATTACGCACGCCTTCCCAAAGAGTCGTTTGTTTTGGTGCGTTTTTTAAATCATCTAATGAAAACGCATCGGGTTCAGTTTTAAATAGCCAGTAAGCCATAACAGTATTCCTAACAAATATTTACTTCCCACTATTGTATAGTATCATTTGCATACTAGGGTAATGAGGAAGAAGTAATGAGCCAAGTATTAGATGATTTATTGTCGTTGTTAACACTTGAAGAAATTGAGCAAGGTTTATATCGAGGACAAAGCCAAGATTTAGGCTTTGGTGCTGTGTTTGGCGGTCAAGTTATGGGGCAGGCGCTTTCTGCCGCTAAAGAAACTCTACCTGAGGGGCGTATAGTTCACTCATTACATTCTTACTTTTTACGCCCAGGCGATCCAGCTAAACCGATTGTTTATGATGTAGAAACTATTCGCGATGGAAAGAGCTTTAGTACTCGCCGAGTAAAAGCGATTCAGTACGGTAAGCCAATCTTTTATATGACAGCGTCATTCCAAGGTGAAGAAAATGGTTTGTCGCATCAAGCTACAATGCCTGATGTACCCGCACCTGAAGAGTTACGTTCATCACTTGAGTTTTACCAAGATAACGCTTCGCATATCCCTGAAATCATCCGTAATAAGTTTACGCGTGAAATGCCAATTGAAATGCGACCGGTTACTTTTCATAACCCATTTAAACCAGAAGTTATGGAGCCGGTAAAGCATATTTGGTTTAAAGCTAATGGTGAAATGCCAGACGATCAGCGCATCCACAATTACTTATTAGCATACGCCTCTGATTTTGAGTTTTTACCAACAGCATTGCAGCCTCATGGTGTATCGTTTATGCAGCCAAATATGCAAGTAGCTACTATTGATCATGCAATGTGGTTTCATCGCCCATTTAGAATGGATGATTGGATTTTGTATTCAATTGATAGTCCAAGTGCGAGTAATGGGTGTGGTTTGGTACGCGGGCAGTTTTTTGATCGCCAAGGCAACTTGGTTGCCTCAACAATGCAAGAAGGGGTTATGCGTCAGCGCTAACCCCCTTTTATGGATAGAGTACTAGTTACACTGATCTTGTACTATATCGCTGATTGACTGCCAGACGCGTGCTGGCAGTAATGTTTTAAGGTGTGCGTAGGTTTCGCAAAGTTGTGTACTGCCTACTAAGCCTTTATCACCATCTGTTATTAACGACTCGCCACGTAAGTTTTCGATAAAACTAACAAGTACTTTTTTATCAAAAAATTCAGGTGTTTTAATACCATGCAGTGTGCCTAAACGTTGTGCAAGCACTTGGCTCTCTCGTTCTAATTCTGCTTTTTCAATGCCATCACTTGTTTGAATAAAACCAATCACAATAGCGTAACGTTGTAGAGTAAAACTAAGTGCTCGTCCAAGCATTTCTAGCTTAGCTAAGCAGTCATTACTGTTCGTTATATGAATGTTATCGCCATCAAACTCAATTAAATTTTGATCAGCAAAATTAGCTAAAATACGCGTTATATAGTTTTCATCAAGAGGCTGTAAATACCATTCTTTAGCAAATAACGGATAAAACGTTTTTACAAGTTGCTGGCATTGCTCAATAGTTGTGCTGTGTTGTTTGAATAGATGTAGTGCAATTAAGCTTGGTACTGCAAACAAGTGCAAAATGTTGTTTCGGTAGTAATTAAACAGTACTTTTTCTTTATCGCTAATAGTAATAATTTCGCCAAATTCATCACTGATAACTTCAAACTTATTCAGCTTTAATGCATGCGTTAGTAATTGCTCTGGTGTTTCGTCTGGCGCGGTTACTTTATCGCTATAGCTTGCATCGCGCTGTAAGCGCAGATAAAAATCAAGTTGTGCTAATAGCTTTGGTTTACTCAATGCTTGTTTATCGTTAACCAGCAATATCATCGCTAGTAAGTTAACCGCATTAAGCGCGGCCGCATTATTAATTTTAACCATTACTTGGTCGGCAAGTTTAGTTACTTGTGGCGCTAACCATTGTGGCTTTTGCACATCGGTAGGGTGTATTGAATCACGCCAATCAGGTTGGTTATCGTTTAAGTATTGGTTAATCGAGATTGGATCACCAAAGTTTAAATTACCACGACCGTAGTTTTTAAGGTTTTTGATTGCCTTAAAAATACCAAATATAGATTCGCCTTTTTTATCTTTTCCATCCAGCTCTTTAAGGTAGGTGTTAATTTCCATGACGTGCTCGTAGCCAATGTACACAGGAACGATAGATATTGGTCTGTCTATTCCGCGTAGCATTGCTTGTAATGTCATAGATAGCATACCTGTTTTAGGTGGAAGTAAGCGCCCAGTTCGGCTTCGACCGCCTTCCGTGTAAAACTTAACAGAGTAACCTTTAATAAACAGTTGGCTTAAATACTCTTTGAATATGGCAGAATAAAGTTTATTGCCTGCAAACGAGCGACGAATAAAAAATGCCCCGGAGCGTCTAAATATGCCACCGGCAGGGAAAAAATTAAGATTTATACCTGCCGCTATATGTGGTGGAACTAAGCCTAAATGATAAATAGAGTAAGTAAGCAGTAAGTAATCCATATGACTGCGATGACAAGGCATATAGATTATTTCATGGCCTTTATCTGTTAGTTCATGAATTTGTTCTGCGTGTTTAATATCAATACCGTTATAGAGCTTATTCCACAACCAAGTTAAAAATCGCTCGGCCACACGTATCATTGCTTCAGAGTAATTAGCAGCTATCTCATCAAGTAGCTTAAGTGCATTTTGGCGGGCTTCTGTTTGGCTAATGTTTTTAGCTTTAGCTTCATCTTGAATTGCTTTTTTTATTGTAGGTGACGCTAATAATGAATTAAATAATTGTTCACGAGAGGGCATTTTAGGGCCTGTAGCAGCTAGCTTTTGGCGCTTAAAGTGAACACGTGCTACACGTAATAATTTATGTGGTAACTCGCTTACATCGGCTTTTTCATTAACTAAAAGCGATAAGTCGAGTGGTTGGCTAAAGCGAATAAAGTTGTCGCGTCCTGAAAACAACACCACAAAAAACTTTCTAAACCAGCTAGGAGTTAGAGAGTGCGTAATTAAAGTTCGTAGCCCCGGCTTTTCTTTACCCGGGTCGCGACCCCATAAAATAGTAACCGGAACCACTTGTACGTTTTGCTGCCCACTTTGTATTAGGTATTCAATAATTTGTTTACCTTGAGCTAAAGCATTGGTTGGCTTAGCTTCATCACCAAACAGTGGTGGTGGATTTTTAATACCAATAAAACGGTCTAAATCTTGGTTACCTAATACTTGCTCTTCAGTTGGGCTAGGTAGACCATTTTTTTTACACGCATGTGCGAGAGCCGCTAAATCAAATCGTGAATTTAAACGCACTATATAAAATGTAGGATACTCAGGGTTTAGATCATACTGTTTAATAGGATTTTCTGGCAGCACTTTGCTTTTTACAAATAAGCGGCTAAATCCAGCAGACATAACATTTAAACAATAATTAAAAATACGCATCGACTCACCATATTGAGAGTATTAAGGGCAAAATTAGCGCAGTAGGATACCATAATATCTAAAAATCACTTAGTTTGCGTAATTAAGGTGTTAACTTGTTTATTGACTAGCAAGTAGAGCTATTAGTTCAAGTATAGCTAATAAGCATGTATGGGCGCTTATTTAATCAAATTTACAGCCATTGTATTGTTTCTAAATAGTTGTTGCATTTATCACCAATACCTCTATAATACGCAGGCTTTCAAAATTCCTCTGGGAATTAGAAAGGATAAATTAAGCTTGGATTTCAAGCTAATAAACAGGAGTTCCGATTTGGAACTCAACGTAGATATAATCAAACAGCCGACATCTTAAGTTTTAAGATTGTTTCGGTCGTTTTTTTATGCTCTTTTATATGCTCTTTATATTGAGGTTAAGAATGTCAAATCAACGCATTCGTATTCGCCTAAAAGCTTTTGACCACCGTTTGATTGACCAATCAACGGCAGAAATCGTGGAAACTGCGAAACGCACTGGCGCACAAGTACGTGGTCCAATCCCACTACCTACACGCTTTGAACGTTTTACTGTACTAACTTCACCGCACGTTAATAAAGATGCGCGTGATCAGTACGAGATCCGCACCCATAAACGTCTGATAGACATCGTAGAACCAACTGACAAGACTGTAGACGCGCTTATGCGTTTAGATCTTGCTGCTGGTGTTGATGTTCAAATCAGCCTGGGTTAATCGAAAGATTAGAGAGGTTTTAGGAAAATGGCATTAGGTCTAGTCGGTCGTAAAGTGGGTATGACACGAATCTTCACTGAAGATGGTGTATCTATCCCTGTGACAGTTATTGAAGCGACACCTAACCGCATTGCTCAGATCAAATCTGACGCAACAGACGGTTATAACGCGCTTCAAGTAACCGCAGGCACTAAAAAAGCAAGTCGTGTAAACAAAGCTAAAGCGGGTCATTTCGCTAAAGCTGGTGTTGAAGCGGGTCGCGGTCTGTGGGAATTCCGCCTTAACGGTGGTGAAGGCGATTTTGAAGTAGGCGCTGAGCTTACTGTTGAATTATTCAACGAAATCAACAAGGTTGACGTAACCGGTACTTCTAAAGGTAAAGGTTTCCAAGGTGGTGTTAAGCGCTGGAATTTCAGCATGCAAGACGCTACACATGGTAACTCTCTATCTCACCGTGCTCCTGGTTCAATCGGTCAAAACCAATCACCTGGTAAGGTGTTTAAAGGTAAGAAAATGGCCGGTCATATGGGTGCTGAGCGTGTAACGACTCAAAACTTAGAACTAGTTCGCGTTGACGCTGAGCGTAATTTGCTTTTAGTTAAGGGTGCAGTACCTGGAGCTATTGGCGGTGACGTTATCGTTAAACCAGCTGTTAAAGCATAAGTCCTGGAGATTTAGTGATGGAATTAGCAATTAAAGACGCTTCTGGCGGTCTTGAAGTTTCTGAAGCTACTTTTGGACGTGAGTTTAACGAAGCATTAGTACATCAAGTAGTTGTTGCATACGCAGCAGGTGCTCGTCAAGGTACTCGTGCTCAGAAGACACGTTCTGAAGTAAGCGGTGGTGGTAAAAAACCATGGGCTCAAAAAGGTACTGGCCGTGCACGTGCCGGTACAATCCGTAGCCCAATTTGGCGTTCAGGTGGCGTTAGCTTTGCAGCTAAACCACAAGACCACAGCCAAAAAGTAAACCGTAAAATGTACCGTGGTGCGATTAAAAGCATCTTATCTGAATTAGTTCGTCAAGAGCGTTTAATCGTTGTTGAAAGTTTTGCTCTAGCAGCACCAAAAACTAAAGAACTAGTTGCTAAGCTTAAAGAACTTGAGCTTAAAGATGTTCTTATCGTGACTGAAGAAGTAGATGAAAATCTTTTCTTATCGGCACGTAACCTTTATAAGGTTGACACACGTGATGTAGCTGGTATCGATCCTGTAAGCTTAATTGCTTTCGATAAGGTACTTATTACAGCCGCTGCTGTTAAGCAACTTGAGGAGGCGCTAGCATGATTCGCGAAGAACGTCTTTTAAAAGTGATCCTTGCTCCACATATCTCTGAAAAAAGCACAATTGCTGCTGAAGAAAACAATACTATTGTTTTTAAAGTAGTAAATGACGCAACTAAAGCTGAAATTAAAGTAGCAGTTGAGAAGCTTTTTGAAGTAGAAGTAACTGGTGTTCGCACACTTAACGTTAAGGGTAAAACAAAACGTACTGGCGCACGTTTCGGTCGTCGTAGCGACTGGAAGAAAGCTTACGTTACTCTTAAAGAAGGCAGCGAGCTAGACTTTGTCGGCGGCGCCGAGTAATAAGGGGATAGAATTATGGCACTTCAAAAGTGTAAGCCTACTTCTGCGGGCCGTCGTCACCTAGTTAAAGTGGTTAACTCTGATCTACATAAGGGTAAGCCATACGCACCACTTTTAGAGAAAAACTCTAAATCAGGTGGTCGTAATAACAATGGTCGTATTACGGTTCGTCATATCGGTGGTGGTCATAAACAACACTACCGTTTAATCGATTTTAAACGTACTAAAGATGGCATTCCAGCTACTGTTGAACGTTTAGAATACGATCCAAATCGTAGCGCAAACATCGCTCTTGTATTATATGCAGACGGTGAGCGTCGTTACATTATCGCACCTAAAGGCTTAAAAGCTGGCGATGCAATCCAGTCTGGTGTTGATGCACCAATCAAGCCTGGTAATGCATTACCAATGCGTAATATGCCTGTAGGTTCGACTGTTCACAACGTAGAATTAAAACCAGGTAAAGGTGCTCAAATCGCACGTTCTGCTGGTGCATACGTTCAAATCCTTGCTCGTGATGGTCAATATGTAACATTACGTCTTCGTTCAGGCGAAGTTCGTAAAGTTGAATCTGATTGTCGTGCGACTCTAGGTGAAGTAGGCAATGCTGAGCATATGCTTCGTTCACTTGGTAAAGCAGGTGCAAATCGCTGGCGTGGTATTCGTCCGACAGTTCGTGGTGTTGCCATGAACCCGGTAGATCACCCACACGGTGGTGGTGAAGGTCGTACATCTGGTGGTCGTCATCCTGTGTCTCCATGGGGTAAACCGACTAAAGGTGCGAAGACGCGTAAGAACAAGCGTACGGATAAATTTATAGTACGTCGTCGTACTAAGTAATATTGAGGAATAGCCATGCCACGCTCTCTCAAGAAGGGTCCTTTTATAGACCTACACTTGCTGAAGAAGGTAGAGAAAGCTTTGGAAAGCGGTGAGAAAAAGCCAATTAAAACTTGGAGCCGTCGTTCAATGATCATACCTAACATGATCGGATTGACCATTGCTGTCCATAATGGTCGCCAGCACGTACCAGTTTTCGTTTCTGACGAAATGATCGGTCACAAACTAGGTGAATTTGCACCAACTCGCACTTACCGTGGCCATGCTGCGGATAAGAAAGCGAAGAAACGATAAGAGGGGAAGATAAATGCAAGCATTAGCTAAACATAAATTCGCCTCTGGTTCGGCGCAAAAAGCACGTCTAGTTGCAGATCAGATCCGCGGGTTACCTGTAGATCGCGCACTAGAAATCCTGGCGTACAGCCCGAAGAAAGCGGCTGTATTAGTTAAGAAAGTACTTGAGTCTGCTATTGCTAACGCAGAGCATAACGAAGGTGCTGACATTGATGAGCTTCGTATAACAACGATCTTTGTGGACGATGGTCCTACAATGAAACGTATTATGCCTCGTGCTAAAGGACGCGCAGACCGCATCCTTAAGCGTACAAGCCATATCACTGTTATGGTTTCAGATAGCTAGGAGTATAAGTAATGGGACAAAAAGTTCATCCTACTGGTATTCGCCTAGGTATATCTAAACCTTGGGTTTCTACCTGGTACGCGAGTTCAAAAGATTTCTCTGCACAGCTTTTTGGCGATCACAAAGTTCGTACATTCCTTACTAAGGAATTGAAAACGGCTTCTGTGTCTAAAATCGTTATTGAGCGTCCAGCAAAATCAATCCGTGTAACAATTCATACGGCTCGTCCGGGTGTTGTTATCGGTAAAAAAGGCGAAGACGTAGAAAAATTACGTCAAGCGGTAACTAAAATCGCTGGTGTACCTGCTCAGATTAATATCTCTGAAGTACGTAAACCAGAACTAGATGCACAACTAGTAGCAGACGGCATTGCCTCTCAACTAGAACGTCGTGTTATGTTCCGTCGCGCTATGAAGCGTTCGGTACAAAATGCAATGCGCATCGGTTCTAAAGGGATTAAAGTTGAAGTTAGCGGTCGTCTTGGCGGCGCTGAAATCGCACGTTCAGAATGGTATCGTGAAGGTCGTGTACCTCTACATACTCTTCGTGCTGATATCGATTACGCAACTTCTGAAGCCTTAACCACTTATGGTATCATTGGTGTTAAAGTTTGGATCTTCAAAGGCGAAGTTATTGGTGGTTTACCACTAGTACAAGAGCAAGAGAAGCCAGCTAAACGCGCACCAAAGAAAGCCAAGAAAAGTGCTAAGTAGAGGTAGCGACTAATGTTACAGCCAAAACGTACAAAATTCCGTAAAATGCACAAAGGCCGCAACCGCGGTTTAGCGCAAAACGGTAACAAAGTAAGCTTCGGTACTTTCGGATTGAAAGCAACTGGCCGTGGCCGTATGACTGCTCGTCAAATCGAAGCAGCTCGTCGTGCTATGACGCGTCACGTGAAACGTCAAGGTAAAATCTGGATTCGTGTCTTCCCTGACAAACCGATTACAGAAAAACCTCTTGAAGTTCGTATGGGTAAAGGTAAAGGTTCTGTTGAATATTGGGTTGCTGAAATTCAGCCTGGTAAAGTACTTTACGAAATGGAAGGTGTTTCAGAAGAGCTTGCTCGTGAAGCATTCGACCTTGCTGCTCGTAAATTGCCATTCAAAACAACTTTCGTAACTCGGACGGTAATGTGATGAAAGCTAGCGAACTAAAAGACAAAAGCGTAGAAGAGCTTAATGCTGAACTTCTAGGACTACTTCGTGAGCAATTTAATATGCGCATGCAAGCTAGCACTGGTCAGTTAGCTCAGACACACACGCTAAGAACAGTACGCCGCGATATCGCGCGTGTAAAAACAGTTATTAACCAGAAGGCAGGTCAATAATGAGCGATAAAATTCGTACTCTTCAAGGCCGTGTAATCAGCGACAAGATGGAAAAATCTTTCACTATCGCTATCGCACGTTACGTGAAGCACCCAATCTATGGGAAATTCATTAAACGTACGACTAAGTTACACGTACATGACGAAAATAACACAGCAAAAGCGGGTGACGTAGTTACTATCCGTGAATGCGCACCAATTTCTAAGAATAAATCTTGGACTTTAGTAGACGTTATTTCTAGTCCAAAACAAGCTTAATTTTTTAATTAAGTTAGTTTTTTAAAAAAGCCTCGGCATTAGCTGGGGCTTTTTGTATTTAAAGCACCTGCAAACAGTAAACTAGGGTGAGCGGGTCACCTGGATTAGTCTTCTATCTGAAAATACAAAGTTATCTTGGGGAGTAGTTGAGAGTTTCATGTACCAGTTACTTTTTTGCTAGCAGAACCATCTACTGAATCAGAAGAAGTTAGATAATAAACTTACATATCTCAGTTAATTTAATGCCAACATGGGGTCATCTAATTCGTGGTGTTACTTTTCTTTTACAGTCTTTTAGTTTGAGAACTCACTTACCTTATTTTATTACAATGATACAGTTTCAAAGTATCGAAAATAGACATCCATACACAACTTTCATCATCAGCTTATCTGGTTTTTTTATGTCTAAAACCTCAATTTATCGCCTTAAATTAATATTCTGGTATGATTAGCAAATATGCGCTTTTGAATGAATTTTTGAGGTAGTAATGACGCGTAGTTTTGAATTTCATTTGACTGATGAAGTAGCCACGGTTGCAATGGGTAATCGCGTTGCTGATATTATAGAGCAAGGTGCGGTTATTTATTTACATGGTGATTTAGGCGCTGGTAAAACAACGTTTACAAGAGGGCTAGTGCAAGGCTTTGGACATACAGGCAAAGTTAAAAGCCCAACGTATACACTTGTTGAACCTTATGAACTCGAGCGCGCAAATGTTTATCATTTTGATTTATACCGCTTAGGTGACCCTGAAGAACTAGAATACATGGGAATACGCGATTATTTTTCACCAGATGCAATTTGCGTTGTTGAGTGGCCTGAAAAAGGTGGTGAATTTATTCCTGTGCCTGATTTAGATATTACTCTAAGCTATATGGGTAACGAACGTAAAATTGTTATTAATAGCGCCAGTGAGCGTGGTGTAGCAATTGTCGAAAAACTAAATAACAAATAATAATATAGTTAAGGCAGTAATTATCAAATGAGCCGAGGTGTAGTTAAACTCTTTATTTACCTTATGGTTATTACCATAAGCTTGCCGCTGTGGGCCAAAAATACAATTAATAGTGTACGCGTATGGCCGTCCCCTGATAGTACGCGTGTGGTATTTGATTTAAATGATAAGCCTGACTTTAGCTATTTCATGCTTAAAAACCCAAGCCGCTTAGTAATTGATTTAGAAAACACTAGCGAGTTAAAAATACTACCAGGTGTACCACCAAAACATCAAATAGTGAGCAAGCTACGCTACTCAAAACCTAAAAATAAGCACAGTGTTCGGTTAGTGTTTGAATTAAACGCACCAGTAAAGCCAGTTGTATTTGCTTTAGCGCCTACAGGCCCTTATAAAAATAGGCTCGTTGTTGATTTATACAATAAAAGCCAAGCTGCCACAGTTGTTTCTCCTGCTCAAACAGCCGCTAAAAACCGCCAGTTAAGACAAGAACGCGATATTGTGATTGCAATTGATGCGGGTCATGGCGGCGAAGATCCAGGTTCAATTGGTCCCTCTGGCACGTACGAAAAAACAGTAACACTGCAAATTGCAAAACGTTTAGAGCGCATGATTGATGGCGAACGTGGGATGATTTCGCGCATGGTACGAAGCGGTGACTACTTTGTAAAACTTAATACGCGTACCAATCGTGCTCGTGAAAAAAAGGCCGACTTTTTTGTCTCTATTCATGCTGATGCATTTACGAGCCCGGGACCAAATGGTGCCTCTGTTTGGGTGTTGTCGTTAAGGCGTGCTAATTCAGAGATAGGTAAATGGATAGAAGATAAAGAAAAGCACTCTGAGCTTTTAGGTGGCGCTGCGGATGTAATGAAAGATGCCGCTAACGAAAAATACTTAGCGCAAGCATTACTTGATATGTCGATGGATCACTCTATGAAAACCGGCTTAAACGTAGCTGACGAAGTGGTTAAAGAGCTACGTAAAGTTGCTAAGCTGCATAAAAAAGATCCCCAACATGCGAGTCTTGCTGTACTTAAATCACCAGATATCCCATCAATTTTAGTAGAAACAGGGTTTATATCTAACCCACGAGAAGAAAAGCTGCTTAAAAGTGCAAACCATCAAGAGCGTTTGGCTAAAGCTATATTTACTTCAATTAAAAATTACTATTTAAAAAATCCACCTGATGACTCTTTATTTGCTAAATTAAAGTCGCAATATCCCACAAAGCACAAGGTACGCCCGGGTGAATCTTTAAGTATGTTGGCGAGTCGCTATGGCATTACAGTCACTGAATTAAAACAAGTTAATAAGCTTAGCTCTAATACTTTGTTTATTGGGCAAGAGCTCGATATACCACAAAGTTAGTCATTATTATTAGCGCAATGCTTGCTAGGAAATCTCATGAATATTGAAATATTACCCGCGCGTTTAGCTAACCAAATTGCCGCAGGCGAAGTGGTTGAGCGCCCAGCGTCGGTAGTAAAAGAGCTAGTCGAAAACAGTTTAGATGCTGGCGCTACACGTATTCAGATAGATATAGAGCGTGGCGGTCATAAGCTTATTCGTATACGTGATAACGGTTCAGGGATAAGTAAAGATGAGCTAACGCTCGCGCTTTCTCGTCACGCTACGAGTAAATTAAAATCTCTTGATGACCTTGAAAATATTTGTTCACTTGGTTTTAGGGGGGAAGCGCTTGCGTCAATTAGCTCTGTATCGCGTTTAACACTGAGCTCAAAACCAAAAGATCAAGAAGCTGCTTGGCAAGCATTTGCAGAAGGTCGCGATATGGCCGTGCAAGTAAAGCCAGTAGCGCACCCTGATGGCACAACCATTGAAGTAAAAGATTTATTTTTTAACACCCCAGCTCGTCGTAAATTCTTGCGTACCGAAAAAACTGAATTTAGCCATATTGATGAGTTGATAAAGCGTATTGCGCTTAGTCGCTTTGATGTCTCTATTACACTAACTCACAACGAAAAAGTAGTAAGGCAGTATCGTGCGAAGACAGATCCCTCTCAGGCTATTACACGTGTAGCGCAAGTTGCAGGTAAGGCTTTTGCTGAGCAAGGTTTGCATATTCAATCAGGAGAGGGTGGCTTACAGCTGCATGGTTGGGTGCTACCTGTAGGTTCAGCTAATACGACTCAGTATACTTATGTTAATAATCGTATGATGCGCGATAAACTTATTCTGCATGCTATACGCCAGGCATTTGAAGAAGTAAGCGGAACACAAGAATTACCCGGTTTTGTCATTTATATTGATATAGACCCTCGGCAGGTTGATGTAAATGTTCATCCAGCTAAGCATGAAGTGCGTTTTCATCAAGGGCGCTTAATTCATGACTTTATATTACAGGCTATTAAGCAAGTGGTAGTGCCGCTGCAAGGTGAGTTTACGAATGAACCGCTTAGCTCTGAGGTGGAATCTGCGCCTGTGTTTATGGGGTCAGCGCATAGTAGTTCTAATGATACAAAAGCGGATGGAGTATTTGATTACCCTAAATCGCAATTACAGCCCTCTTACTCTGGAAGTGCTGGTAGTTCGTCATCAGGTACTAGAAGTGTTGGCGGTGGCGGGGCATACCGTGCTACACCAAGTACAAGCCATCATGATGTAAACGCGTTTTATCAAGGTGTGAGTGAGCAACACGCTGCGCATTTTGATAATGTAGCAAACATACCTGTAGCACAACACCAGTTAGAGTCTGCGCATAATGTTTTAAAGACAGTTTCAATCATCAGTGTTAATGAAGGTGCGTGTGTATTTAGTGTTGAGCAGCAATTGTATTGCTCACATTTCAAATATGTATTGGTAGATGATTGGCATAATCAAATTAAAGAGTCCGGAAGTTTAGAAGGGAAAGCCCTTTTGCTGCCCGTAAGAGTAAACTTATCAAAAGAAGATTGCTTACTTATAGAAGCTCAGCAATCGTGGTTTACTTTACTTGGTTTTGAACTCGTAATAGAAAAACAGTTTGTAATGGTTAAAAAATTGCCAGCGTGCTTATATTTACTTGATGTAAGTACAGCGATAGGTGAGCTACTTGATGGGTGTAAAGCAGGGCTTGAAAATATAGAGAATTGGTTAGAGTGGCAGATAAAATGTGTACCTCCCCGGTTTTATTTAAGCAATGTGTTTTTAGCGCAACAAATGCGCTTACAAAATAATCCGCAAACTATTGAACGCTTACGCGAAAAAGCAGTTAAAATAGAGCTAAATCACTATTTAATGCAATTAGATTAAGGTATCAGTGTTGAGTAATTTACCAGTCATATTTTTAATGGGTCCAACTGCTGCTGGTAAAACAGCATTGGCAATCTCACTGTGCGAGCATTTAAATACAGAAATAATCAGCGTTGATTCAGCGTTAGTGTATAAAGATATGAACATTGGTACTGCAAAACCCGATGCAGAAGAACTTGCTAAAGCTCCGCATCATCTGATCGACTTACTTGACCCGAGTGAAACATATTCAGTTGCTGATTTTAGGCGCGATGCAGTACAAAAAATTGACGAATTTCATAGACAAGGTAAAGTACCTGTATTGGTTGGAGGTACAATGTTGTACTTCAAATCTTTAATTGATGGTTTATCGCCTTTGCCTGAAGCAGATACAGTAATAAGATCAGAGCTAGAAGCACAAGCTAAAGAATTTGGCTGGCCTCATTTATATAAAGAATTAGTTAAAGTTGACCCAAAAGCAGCCGAAAAAATAAGTGAAAATGACTCACAAAGAATTAATCGAGCTTTAGAGGTTTACAGGTTAACTGGTAAGACCATGACTGAGTTGCAAAAGCAAAAGCAGCCGGCTTTACCTTATACTTTTCATCAATTTGCGATTGCACCGCAAGAACGCAGCGAATTACACAGCCGAATTGAAGAAAGGTTTAAAATAATGATTGATCAGGGGTTTGAAAATGAAGTTTCGACCCTATATCTACGTAAGGATTTACACCCCAATATGCCTTCTATTCGTTGTGTTGGTTATAGACAAATGTGGGATTACCTTGCGGGTGAAACAAGCCATGATGAAATGGTTTTTCGTGGCATCGCAGCAACACGTCAATTGGCAAAACGTCAGTTAACGTGGCTTCGTAGCTGGCCTGATGTTACTTGGTTAACAACAGGTGACGAAGAAAACTTGCATCGTGTAGTAAGTTCGCTAAGCTAGTAGTAGTTGAATGTTTTTTTATCAAATAAGTTCAGCCACTTAATTATAATAACACCTAGAACGAAGGAACAATAACATGGCAAAAGGCCAATCGTTACAAGACCCATTTTTGAATGCACTACGACGTGAGCGCATTCCAGTATCAATCTTTTTGGTAAATGGCATAAAATTACAAGGCAAAATTCAGTCATTTGACCAATTTGTTATTTTACTAGAGAACACCGTAAATCAAATGGTTTATAAGCATGCAATTTCAACAGTTGTCCCTGCTCGCGCAGTTAACTTCCAAGCAGTTCAAGGGAGTGAAGAAACTGAAGAGCCAGAAGCTGGTAACTTTTAATTAGGAGCATAATGTTTGTTTGACCGCTATGAATCCGGCGAACAGGCAATTTTAGTTCATATCGACTTACCTAAAGAAGGGGATCGTGAAGATCTTCATGAATTAGAAATGTTGGTATCTTCTGCTGGTGTTAGTAGTTTGGCGGTTGTGCAAGGCAGCCGTCAAGCACCACATCCGAAACTATTCGTCGGTACCGGTAAAGCAGAAGAAATAGCTGAGATTGTCAAAATCCACAATGCAGATGTCGTAATTTTCAATCATCAACTCAGACCGTCACAAGAGCGTAATTTAGAGCGTGTTTGTCAGTGTCGTGTGCTTGATAGAACGACGCTAATTCTTGATATTTTTGCCCAACGTGCACGTACCCATGAGGGTAAGCTGCAGGTTGAATTGGCACAACTTCGCCATATGTCTACTCGATTAATTCGGGGCTGGACCCATCTTGAACGCCAAAAAGGCGGGATTGGTTTACGTGGACCTGGTGAAACCCAACTTGAAACAGATAGACGATTACTTCGTGCCCGAATTCAAAATATCCGTGCGCGTTTAGCTAAAGTAGCAGTGCAACGCGAACAAGGTAGGCGAGCTCGTACTCGTAACGAAATACCTACGGTATCGTTAGTTGGCTATACCAATGCGGGTAAATCTACATTATTCAATCGAATTACGAATTCAGATGTATACGCGGCCGATCAGTTGTTTGCAACGCTTGACCCGACTCTACGTAAGCTTGAATTAGGTGATGTTGGTCCTGTTATCTTAGCTGATACAGTGGGCTTTATTCGTCATTTACCGCACGACTTAGTTGCTGCTTTTAAAGCAACGCTAACTGAAACTCGTGAAGCTGATTTACAGTTACATGTAATTGACGCAGCAGACTCTCGTCTTCAAGAGAATATTGAACAAGTACAATCGGTGCTTAAAGAAATTGAAGCCGATGAAGTACCACAGCTATTAATTTATAATAAAATTGATGCGCTGGATAACGTAAGCCCACGTATTGATCGAGATGACGAAGGCCAACCTATAAGAGTATGGCTTAGCGCTCAGACTGGTGAAGGGTGTGAATTACTTAGTGAGGCTATTAGTGAACTACTTGCTAAGAAGATGTTTAACGAAACATTATTTCTTACGCCATTGTATGGTCGCCTAAGAGCTGCATTGTTTAGTTTAAATGCAGTACATGAAGAGCGATTTGATGAGCAAGGTAATTGGCTGTTAGATGTTAGAATGCCAATGGTTGAGTGGAATCGTTTAATTAAAGAATTTGGTCCTGAAATTGCTGGTTTTATCAACCGTAATTAAAAATTGACGTTTTAATGTCGGTTTTTGTATGAGAAACGCGGTAGATTTGTTAGATTTAACACAATTTCCTAATTTATTTAGATAACAATGGAGTATAGCTATGGCCTGGAATGAACCGGGTAATAATGGCAATGACAAAGATCCGTGGAATAATAAAGGCGGACGTGATCAAGGCCCACCTGATTTAGACGAGGTGTTCCGCAAGTTTAGTAACAAGTTCGGCGGCTTATTTGGCGGGAAAAAATCCGGCAATGGTAGCGGCGGTGGACTTGGCGGAGCCGGTATTTCATTCATACTTATTATCGCCGTTATTGTATGGGCGTTAAGTGGTATTTATACGGTTAAAGAAGCCGAGCGTGGTGTGGTTCTTCAATTTGGTAAATATGACCGAATTGCTGATCCTGGTCTGCGTTGGAAAATGACGTTTATTGAAACGGTAATCCCAGTAGATATTGAAGCAGTTCGTTCATTATCGGCTTCTGGTTTTATGCTTACTGAAGACGAAAACGTAGTGAGCGTTGAGTTTCAGGTGCAATACCGTGTTATTGCCCCATACCTTTATGAATTTAGCGTAACTAACGCTGATAGTAGCTTAGAAGAAGCACTAGATAGTGCACTACGTTACGTTGTGGGCCATGCAAAAATGGACCAAGTATTAACTAATGGCCGTGAGGTTGTTCGTCAAAATACATGGGATGAGCTTAATAAGATTATCGAACCATATAACTTAGGTTTAATTGTTACTGACGTGAACTTTAAAGACTCTCGTCCGCCAACTGAAGTTAAAGATGCATTTGATGATGCGATTGCTGCACAAGAAGATGAAGAACGTTTCATTCGTGAAGCAGAAGCATATGCTCGTGAAATTGAACCGCGTGCTCGTGGTCAAGTAACGCGTATGACTCAAGAAGCGGAAGGTTACCAAGAGCGTATTACATTAGAAGCACAAGGTGAAGTAGCTCGTTTTGAAAAGCTATTACCTGAATATCAAGCAGCTAAAGAAGTTACTCGTGAGCGCTTATACATTGATGCAATGGAAGAAGTGTTAGGGAGTAGTTCTAAAATATTGGTTGATGTTAAGGGCGGTAATAATATGCTTTATTTACCACTTGATAAGATCATGGATAAGCAAGGGACAGCAACACGTGTTGCACTTCCAAGCTCTAGTGATATTCAAGATTTACGCAATAAAGTAAATACGTCGCGCAATAGCTCTGTTAATAGTGGCAATGACCGCTTTAACAACGACCGCTTCAATGATGGGAGATAATCATAATGAAAAACTTTAGTTTAGTAATACTATTAGCTGCCATTGTTATGTCTTTCTCATCGGTATTTGTTGTACCTGAAGGGCAAAAAGCAATTGTAATGTTATTCAGTAAAGTACAAAAAGACAGCGACGATCAAGCGATTGTATATGGCCCAGGCCTACAATTTAAGGTGCCATTTTTTAGCCAAGTACGTCGCATTGATGCACGTATTCAAACGCTAGATGGTGCTCCGGACCGCTTTGTTACTAGTGAGAAAAAAGACTTAATTGTTGATTCGTTTGTAAAATGGCGTGTTAATGACTTTAGCGCTTTTTACTTGCGTGCCCGTGGCGATAAGCAATATGCTGAAACGCTACTTAAACAAAAAGTAAATAATGGTCTTCGTACAAACTTTGGTACACGTACAATTCGCGAAATTGTATCGGGTGAGCGTAGCGAGTTGATGGAAGAAGCGTTAGTACAAGCTTCTGAAAGTGCACGTGAGCTTGGTATTGAGGTGCTAGACGTACGTGTTAAGCAAATTAACCTACCACAAGAAGTGAGTAGCTCTATTTACCAACGTATGCGCGCTGAGCGTACTGCTGTTGCAAAAGAGCACCGTTCTGAAGGTCAGGAAAAAGCCGAGACTATTCGTGCGGGTGTTGACCGTCGTGTAACAGTAATGCTTGCCGATGCAGAGCGTAATGCGCGTTCTGTACGTGGTCAAGGCGATGCTGATGCAGCAGGCATCTATGCAAGCGCGTATAACAAAGACCCTGAGTTCTTTAGTTTTGTGCGTTCGCTCGAGGCTTACAAAAAGACTTTTAAAAATAAGCAAGACGTTATGGTGCTTTCACCAGATAGCGACTTCTTCCAATATATGAAAGGCGCTAAAGCTCAATAGGCTTTACGCTAATTATTTAAAAGTTAAAAAGCCTCGCATTTGCGGGGCTTTTTGTTAAACATAGTCTAGTGCTTTAAATCACTGTTATTTATGTGGTTATTAGCTAATATTTGGATATAACAAATGCGCGCAGAAAAAATAAGCTGAACAGGGGTGATCTTTACTTTAGTTTTCTGGTAAAATCTCGTCCTAATTTTCTCTAAGTGAATTTACGATGGGTAAAAACGTTGTTGTATTAGGCACCCAATGGGGTGACGAAGGAAAGGGTAAGGTAGTTGATCTCCTTACAGACAAAGCATCTTTAGTAGTTCGTTATCAAGGTGGCCACAATGCGGGTCATACTTTAGTTATCGAAGGTGAAAAGACGGTTCTACACCTTATTCCATCGGGTGTATTACGTGACAATGTTAAATGTGTGATTGGTAATGGTGTAGTTTTATCACCAGAAGCGCTAATGAGAGAAATTGGCATGCTTGAAGAACGCGGCGTACCAGTACGTGAGCGTCTTTTAATAAGTGAAGCATGTCCGCTAATCTTGCCTTTCCATGTTGCATTAGATGTAGCCCGCGAAACTGCTCGTGGCGATAAGCCAATTGGTACAACTGGCCGTGGTATTGGTCCTGCGTACGAAGATAAAGTGGCTCGCCGTGGTTTACGCGTAGGCGATTTATTTAATCCTGAATTATTTGCAGCTAAATTAAAAGAAGTTCTTGAATACCATAACTTCACTTTAGTTAACTACTACAAAGTAGACGCTGTAGATTTCCAAAAAACGTTTGATGATGCAATGGCTGTTGCTGATATCTTAAAAGCAATGGTTGTAGATGTAACTGAGCTTTTAGATCAAACGCGTTTAGCAGGCGAAAACATTTTATTTGAAGGTGCACAAGGTACGTTACTTGATATCGATCACGGTACTTACCCTTATGTAACATCTTCAAATACTACAGCTGGTGGCGTTGCTACTGGTGCAGGTTTTGGTCCATTAAACCTTGATTACGTTTTAGGTATTATTAAAGCGTACACTACACGTGTTGGTTCAGGTCCTTTCCCTACAGAGCTTTACGACGGTCTCGAGAAACAAGATCCAGTTGGTAAGCACTTAGGTGATAAAGGCCATGAGTTTGGCGCTACAACAGGTCGACTTCGTCGTACTGGTTGGTTAGATGCAGTGGCTATGCGCCGTGCGGTTCAAATCAACAGTATTTCAGGTTTTTGTTTAACTAAGCTTGATGTTTTAGATGGCTTAGAAACGCTTAAAATCTGTATTGGTTACAAGCTTGAAGATGGCACAGTTACTAACGTAACACCATTAGCAGCTGAAGGTTACGATAAAGTAACGCCAGTATACGAAGAAATGCCAGGTTGGTCAGAAAACACTGTTGGTGTAACGAGTCTTGACGGTTTACCAAAAGCTGCGATTGACTACATCAAGCGTATTGAAGAAATTACGGGTGTTCCAATTGATATTATTTCTACAGGTCCAGACCGCGTGGAAACTATGGTACTTCGCAACCCGTTTGCGTAATTACCATTAGATTAAAAAAAGCTGCCTAGGGCAGCTTTTTTTGTATCTAAAATTCACCTTGGAACGATCTTTGTATATATTTTAATAAGTTTATTTTTATAAGTGGTGAGCATGCGTTTATTTTACCGTAATTGCGTATTAAGGCTTTCATTAATTCCGCTGTCTTTATTTATAGCAACCAACAGCTTAGCTACAGAAAGCCCTGCTGCTGTACCGCTGTATACAGAATCTGAGCTAATTGCGTTAATAAATAAAAATACGCATTTAGCGCGGGTGAAGGCAGATGATTGCCAGTTAGTGCAAGATATAGAAGCACGAGCCAATAAAATGGCATTGCCGTCTTATCAATTTTTATACGGCGATATGCTGGCTTATAACGTGTGCGTGGATCGTAATGTAGAGTTAGGTGTGTATTACATGCGAAAAGCGGCTGAGCAAGGCTTAGCGGCAGCGCTAGAGCAGTTAGGGCGTTACTACGACACCGGGCGTTTAGTTCAGCAAGATAAAGCAATGGCAATTACGTATTTGCGTGAAGCGTCGTCGCAAGGCAATTTAAAAGCACAACTACGTTTGGTTAAATTATTTAATGATGGCTATGGCAGCCCGCGTGATTTTGAAGATGCATACCGCTGGCTATTTAATTCTATGGTGGCAGATAAAGCGACTCATAAAAAAATTGAGCGAGCGTTGACTAAGTTAGCGCAAAAAATGCCAGATAGTGTGGTTGCGCGAGCTCGTCTTCCTATTTAATGGCTCTTAAAAAACAAAACCCTAACTTTTTAAGTTAGGGTTTTTGAGTTTTTACTACCTGTAAAAGTGTTTAACTTTCTTCTTTAGCCTTTGTTTGCGGGTCTTTTAAGACCGACATTTTAGGCGGCTGTAATGCAACAACACGCTCGCCTTCTTGCGGTGGTTTTTCCATGTTGATTGTAAACGGTCTTAGCTTAATAGGCGTATCGTCGTCGCTGTCTTTATCACCTTTAAGAATAAACAAAGGGATAGCCTCAGGGTTCATTTCTAGGTATTGCTCCCAGCTAAACTCATCCGAGATACGTGTTGAACTAACCTTACCGCCTTTAGCTATAATACTGCTCAAACGTGCGTATGAGCCTTCGTCGCCAAACAGTATTTGTCTGGATAAAAACGTTGCACTGTCTTTATTTGCTTTAGCATGCGACGTTGATGAGCGAAGCGAAAATACATTTTTTTCATTAAGTAAATGCGAAAAGTATTGAACGCCTAGCGCATTATGATGACGGTTTGGCGATAGCGCTAAGACACTGCGAATAGTTGTTAGAGGTAAGTAGCGTTCAGCATGCTCTGATTGCGGGTTACCATAATAACAAGCCAAGCCATCCATACGTGCCATTCTGCAGTTTTCCCATGCAGGGTCTGAAAGATGAACCGGAATACTCTGCTCTTGTAAGCCACGTCCAATTGCACGCGATACATGGTTTGCACCAATAATTAATATTGTGTTTGGCGATGGTTGGCGTACACCTAATAGCTTGGCAACAGGGATGGCTGTTAAGCTTTGCAGCACAACCGTAATGATGATCACCGTAAATATAAGTGGCACCATCTTTTCAGCATCAGCAACGCCAGCTTCCATCATACTTAGTGCAAATACCGACCCAACTGCTGCGGCAACTATACCGCGTGGAGCAATCCAGGCAAGTACCAAGCGAGACTTCATTGGTAAGTCAGTACCAAAGGTCGAAATAGCAATACACAGTGGGCGTGCAACAAAAAGCACAATAGCTAAAAATATAAATACATCGCTGTCGAGCATCATCAAATCAGAAAGCTGTAAACGTGCTGCAAGTAAAATGAACAGCGTTGATATTAATATCATCGACAAGTCTTCTTTAAACTCAAGTACAGAATCTATTTCTAAATCGTCTTGGTTCGCAAGCCAAATACCAAATACAGTTACTGCTAATAAGCCTGATTCATGGCTTAAATAATTTGATACAGAAAAACTAATAAGGACTAGTGCTAAAATCCCAAACTTATGTAATTCAAATGGCAGCCACTCGCGACGCATTAATAGGGTTGTTAGCCAACCTGCAGCAACACCAATACTTAAACCGACACCTAGGGTTTTAACTAAAGCAATAATAGTATGACTAAATACTTCGCCTTGGCCTACAAGCATTACAGCTTCAAATACCAATACAGCAAATAATGCGCCAATTGGGTCTATTACAATACCTTCCCAGCGAAGTATACGGTCTATGTCTTGTGTTGGGCGCATTGAGTTTAATAGCGGTGCTATAACGGTAGGGCCAGTAACAACGAGTACTGCGCCTAGTACCGCAGCAACACGCCAGTTAAGCTCAAGCAACCAGTAGGCGCTTAGGCTAATAATAATGCAGGTAGTAAGCATACCGATTGAGCAGAGATTCCTTACAACTTTTCCTATCCCTTTTAATTCTCTGAAATGCAGAGTTAAGGAACCTTCAAATAAAATGATGGCAACGCTTAGTGATACTACTGGAAACAGTAAATCACCTAAAAGTGCATCAGGGTCTAAAACACCACTAAATGGTCCAAGTAAAAGACCAGTAAGCAATAAGAAAAGAATAGCGGGTACTCTAAAAGCCCACGCGACCCATTGGGCAAGCACAGAGCAAAGTGCGATACCGGCTATGTAAATTGCTGACATAGATTAAGAATTCCTTATTTATGACGATATGTTTAGAAAGTATAACTTTTGTTAATTATTAATACAGGGGTATACACCGGAAACTCAAATATTACTAATCAATTTTAGCTGCTTATAAAAGATTAGTAGGCTTAAATTATTTAGCGAGAACTTAGCCACCTTATTTTAAAGTGTATTAATTGTTTAATTTATTGAATTTTAATAACAATATAAAGGGTATGAGTGTTTTGTATTAACTTAGTTCGAATTTTAACCTTGATTTTAAAGGGGTATTTGGTGTATTATACTTCGTGTTCTAATAATTAGTCATCTAACGAAGTTTATTGAAGATAAAACAGGCTTGTTAATCTTAACGTCATTTTTAATCTTTATAATCATGTGTTAGTGATGTTTCTAGTATTTGAGCATTACAAAATATCATTTGCCGAATTCTTGGTATGGTTTTGCCAAACAAGTTTATTTAATTATTTAAGTAAATAAAGGTTTGAGTTGAACTATTACTTTCAATATTTAGCCCCCCATCGTGGCGGTTAAATCTCGGTCCTTTGGTCTTCACCCTATCTGTTGGTGTATCAGACTTTAGAGGCTCTATGTATGTTGTTAATAAAAAAGCCACACACAGCTTTTTACAGCGATGCATAAACAACACTTTTAAATTTTTTGATTAGTGCTGCTCAATATTATTGGGTTGTTGCTACTTTTACTTAACCTCAAATCTAAGCTTCTTGTTTTAGATATGGTTTTTGCGTGTGTGTAAAAAAGTGTTGCCTAAATGAAAAGAAAAATTCGAAGCTATGTTTTAAACCTAGCTACTTAGTTTTAGCTCGTCTAATTAAGATGAGCGCAGATAAAATGGAAAGTTGAGCATTTATGCAAAAGTTAAATTGGCGACGTATCGTACTTAAAGTAGGTAGTGCATTAATTGCACCAGATCAAGATGGCTGCCGTTCGCGTTACATATTAACCATCGCACAGTTCATTGTTCGTTGTCGTGCCCGTGGAATCGAGGTGATTTTAGTATCATCGGGTTCTGTAGCGGCTGGAGCGCATTTATTCCCATCAGACAAACCTCGCTCTGTGGTGATGAAAAAAGCAATGGCGGCAGCAGGCCAAACAGAAATGATCGCCATGTGGGACCGCTTTTTTGACTTTCCATCTGCGCAGTTATTATTAACGCATGGCGATTTACGTGACCGCGAGCGTTATCAAAGTATTCGCGAAACAGTGTTTACTTTACTTGAGCATGGTGTTTTTCCTATCATTAATGAAAATGATGCTGTAACTACCGACGACTTAAGAGTGGGTGATAACGACAACTTATCAGCAATGGTCGCAGCAGCTGCCGATGCCGATGCTTTATTAATATTCTCAGACGTTGATGGGCTGTATGATAAAAATCCTAACTTGCATGATGATGCTGTGTTACTGCCTGAAATAAAATCAATTGATGAATCTATTTATGCTATGGCAGGATGTGCTACAAGTGCCGTTGGTACTGGTGGCATGAAAACCAAAATAGAAGCGGCAGAAAAAGCAACGTCACATGGTATAGCGACTTATATTATAAACGGCTTTAAAGAAGAAACATTTACAAAACTGCTAGCTGGGGAAAATCCTGGCAGCATATTTTTACCGTACGAAAAACCGATGCAGGACTCTGTACATTGGATGACACACACAGCAAATGAGCAAGGTGAAGTTGTTGTTGATGGATCATTTGATGAATCCCTTGAAGGTGAAAGTGGATGTATTCGCGGTGATGAAATCATGGAAGTCCATGGTGAATTTGCTGTTGGTGATACCATTTTAGTACGTAGTGAAGACGGTACGCGTTTAGCTAAAGCGACCGCAAATTATAGTAGCTGTTTGTTAAACTTTATTGCAGACAACGAACAGAGTGAATTCAGCGAAAAAATGCAGGATTCAATTGGACCAGTTATATCTGAAAAACATATCGCATTATTGGAGAAGTCATGAGTTTAATTACGGACATTTCACGCCAGACAGCTAAAGCTGCCCATACACTTGCTTTACTCGATACCGAGACTAAAAATCAAGTACTAGTTGAAATGGCAGCGGCATTAAGAGAGCAAAAAGCATTTATAATCAAAGAAAACGAAAGTGACCTAAGCGCAGCACGCGACAATAACTTAGCAGCCTCAATGATCGACCGCTTAACGCTAAACGATGAGCGTATTGAAGCAATGGCAGAAGGTATTGAAGTAATCGTAAGCCTGGACGATCCTGTTGGTCAACTACGTGATATTACAGAGCGTCCAAATGGCATTAAAATTCGTAAAATGCGCGTACCTCTTGGCGTTGTATGTATGATTTACGAAGCACGCCCAAATGTAACAGCAGACGCTGGCGCATTATGTTTTAAATCAGGTAATGGCGTAATTTTACGTGGCGGTAAAGAAGCACTTAAAAGTTCGCAAGCTATCGCAAGTGTAATGCACAGCGTACTTGAAAAGCATAACTTACCAGTATCACTTATTTCAGTGATTCCAGATCCAGATCGTGCACTATTAATGGAATTAATGCAGCAACGTGAAAGCATTGACTTAATAATTCCACGTGGCGGTGAAGGCTTAATTAACTTTGTAACTGAAAACAGTACGATCCCAGTAATTCAGCATTACAAAGGCGTTTGTCATCTATATGTAGATAAAGATGCAGACCTAGAAATTGCGCTTAACTTACTACTTAACGGTAAAACGCAACGTACGGGTGTTTGTAATGCACTTGAGGGCTTAGTAGTTCATCAAGATGTTGCAGATGAGTTTTTAAATCTGTGCGCAGTTGTATTACGCCAAGAAGGTGTAAAAATAAATGCTGACAGCTTTGCAGCTAAATACTTTGATAATGCAACTGTGTTAGCCGATAACGAATTTGGTGAAGAATACCTAGACCTAGAAATCGCTATTCGCGTTGTTCCAAGCTTTACGGCAGCGGTTGAACACATTGCACAGTTTGGTTCAAACCACACTGAAGTAATTTGCACTAAAAACGCAGCCGCTGCAGAGTTATTCCAGCGTAGTGTTGATGCTTCTGTAGTTATGGTTAATACATCATCTCGCTTTTCTGATGGCTCACAGCTGGGTCTAGGCGCAGAGATTGGTATAGCAACTTCTAAGCTTCATGCATACGGCCCTATGGGACTTGAGTCACTGACTACTGAGAAGTACTTAGTGAATGGTGAAGGCCAAGTTCGCGAGTAACCGCTAAAGCTTAATTTCATTAAAAAGCCGAGTATGGAAATACTCGGCTTTTTTGTTTTTTCAGACTACTCTGTAATTAATTTAGTTTTTCAAGCCAGTCGCTTGCAGGTTCAGGCCTGTGTAAATAATAGCCTTGAAGAATAACTTCTGGATATTCCTGCAATAAATCAAAGTGGGACTGGTTCTCAACACCTTCAGCAACTATCTCGAGTTCAAATAAACGGCCTAAGCTTACAATCATATCAATAATTAACTTATCGTTATTATCAGTCGGTGCTTCCAATACAAAAGAACGATCAATTTTAAGTTCTTGTATTGGTAGTTGTTTAAGATAAGTTAAACTCGAATATCCAGTACCAAAGTCATCAATTGATACCCTAATACCTAGCTTCTTGAGAAAGTGAACAGCCTCAATAGCCGCTTCCATGTGATTAAGTAATGTACCTTCAATTATCTCAATAGTGAGTTGCT
Organism: Pseudoalteromonas sp. 78C3; assembly: GCF_002836695.1. Lineage (NCBI taxonomy): Bacteria > Pseudomonadati > Pseudomonadota > Gammaproteobacteria > Alteromonadales > Pseudoalteromonadaceae > Pseudoalteromonas > Pseudoalteromonas sp. 78C3. Next base: position 52,754 of record NZ_PJAV01000172.1, on the reverse strand, counting down.
GAGGATTAATGCTATGTTGCTTTATTTGTTGGCTAATAAAGCTTAAAAAACGCGCTTCATGAAAGTGCCTGCCACTTACATTAATTGATAGGTTTAACTTAGGGTGAGTTTTACTAAGTTGCGTTAATATTTCAAGTGCATTTGAAGTTACCCAGCAATCTAAGTCATAAATTATATCTGATTCTTCAGCTATAGATATAAACTCACCAGGGCTAATAAAGCCTTTTTGAGGATGCTCCCATCTTAATAAAACCTCAGCGCCTTTAAGGGTTTGGCTTCGGTCAAATTGAGATTGTAAATATAGGGATAACTCATTATTTGAAATAGCTTTACGTAAATCTTGCTCTATTTCAAAACGGCGTTTTGCTTGCTCGCCAAATGAAGTATCAAAAAAGGTAACCCTATTGCCGCCTTTCTCTTTTGCCTTGTAGCAGGCAGCTTCACAGTTACGAATTGTTTCAATAGCGCTTTCCCATTGATCTTCTCGTGGAAAAATATACGTACCAATACTTACCGTTAAGCTAACCTCTTGCTCATCCACTTTAAATGGATAGTTTATACCTATAAGTAGCTCTTGGGCTTTATTTTCAGCCATAGCTTGAGCTCTAGCTCTGCCAACGCCTTTTTCAACTGTACACAGTACTGCAAATTCATCACTGCCTAAGCGAGCAATAACATCTTTTTTACTCACCTTAGAATGAATTCGTTTAGTTAATTCTTTTAAAATGTTATCGCCAGCGAGTAGGCCTAATCCATCATTTATTGAGTGGAAGCTGTCTATGTCAATAATATAAATATAGGCATAACTATTTTCGGTACTACAAACCTGAAGTTGCTGCTCTAACTGCTTTAAAAAACCATTTCGGTTGGGCAAACCTGTAAGTTCATCATGCCATGTGAGGTAGTGAATTCTTTCTTGCGTTATCTTAACGCTAGAAATATCACTAAATACACCAATATAGTGCACGTTGGTATCTTGCTCGCTTTTTACCATACTGAGAGTTAGCAGCTCAGGGTAAAGCTCGCCATTTTTTCGTCTAGTTACAAGTTCTCCACTCCAATAGCCTGCTTGGCTAGCATGTTCCCATACTTGATCAAAGCTAATACTAGGGTGGTTATTTTGTTTAATATCGTGCAACTGCATTTGCAGGGAGTCAGATTCAGAGTAACCTGTAATCCGGCAAAATGAAGGGTTTACGGCAATAATTTTTCCGTTACTGTCGGTAATAACAACGCCATCAGCGGTTCCCGTTAGGGCTTGATAAAATAATTTTTGTTTTGATGAGAGTTCTTTTAATTCTTCTTCTCGCTGGCTTAGCTCTTGTATTAGCGATTCTATTTCAAGTAGCTTGTCGTGCAGGTCAAAGTTTTTTTCGATAAGCCTATCTAGCATGCCTTGAGCGGTAATATGAGTGCGTATACGTGCTCTAACTAGGGCTAGTTTATAAGGCTTGTGGATATAATCAATTGCGCCCATTGCAAAGCCTTTTTCTTCAGACTCTTCTTCGGTAAGCGCAGTCACAAATATGACGGGGATACCTTTGGTATTTTGTTTCGCTTTGAGTATATTACATACTTCGTAGCCGTCCATGCCTGGCATCATTATGTCTAATAAAATCAAGTCAGGCCGAGTTGACTCAATAAAGATCAAAGCCTGCTCACCACTAGTAGAAATACGTACATCGTAGTCGGTTAAAAGTCCTTCTACTAATACGTGTAAATTACTAGGTTCGTCATCAACAATAAGAATTAAAGGTTTATGCTTTTGTTCTGTGGTTAATCCATTACTGTTTGCGAGGTAATTTGAATGCACTATCTGTCCTTCTCTGCGTTCTCTACAATATTAAATCTAGTTCAGGTTAGTGGTTATGCCTAATTTTTATTATCGTTTCTATACATATCAATAAGCTCAATTACTAACGCGTAGTTAAAATGATCAATTGCTTCTTTGAGCTTAAATAGGGAGTGGCCTCTCTCATATTGATTCATTTCTAGCTGTCTAACCAAACTGCTAGGTACGGGGCGAGCGGTTAATGCTAATGAGTATATATTATCGATAACCGAGTCTTCGTTTTCTAGTTCATGTTGCTGTATATGTTCTTTTTTAAAGCTGTCAGCTATCAAAAATTGTTTTACAGCAAAAAGTGTAAGTATTAATTGCTCATTAAAATGAGATAAATTAATAATTTTCTTATCTATTAAGCTTTTCTCAACACTTTGCGCGCTTTGTTGCAGTAGCTCAAAGCCTAATGTGCCGGCCAAGCCTTTGAGTGTATGTACTAGTCGAATTAAGCTTTCTAACTCTCCATTTTTGATTAATATATCAGCTTTAATCGAAAAGTCATTGTAATCGTTGACAAACTGAGTAAATAATTTGGCTAACAATTCGTCATTGTTTTCTAGGTTTTCTTTTGCTAATGGCAGGTTTATAGTGCTCAGAGATTCGCTACTTTGCAGATGCTTTTCTATACTTTCGTAAAGTGAATCAAAAATAATCGGTTTTACTAAAAAGTCATCCATACCCGCTCTAAACGCTGCTTTTTTATCATTAGGATCTGCGGCTGCCGTAATTGCAATTATGGGAGTTTTGTAGCCTCGCTTTCTTAATATGCTTGTTGCTTCTAGCCCATCCATAACTGGCATTTGAACATCCATAAAAATAATATCGATGTCATTTATCTCTACTTTATCTAATGCATTAAAACCCGAGAATTTAGGGTGAGGCTTTAATTGCTTTTCTTTAAAATTATTTGGTGAGAGTGCTCTTAAAATTTCTACTTCACTATTTTTATTACCAATATTTATAATGTCTATATTTTCATTTTTTGCAATTGGCTCAGGAGACTCTTCATCGGTAATTAATAAAATAAGTGTTAATTTTTCATTAGCGTTTTTATTTTGAGCGTACAGTTGTTGTAAAATAAAGTTATCGTTGAGCTCTTTTTTTTCTATCGACATTATTACAATACTAAATGGGCTACTAGGCTGAGACATTTTTGCAATGGCTCTTAATGGTTCTTGTGTTGTTTCTGTCGTTATATTTATATCACTTAGTAAGTCCATTAATTTTTTAATTTGCTCATTATCAGGGCTAATTAATAAGGCGTGTTTTTTAAGCTTTTGTTGCTCAGATAAAGTAAAGGGTAGAGTAAAGAAAAACTCGCTACCTTGATTAATCGTGCTCCTTACTTGTATATCTCCGCCCAGCAATTTAGTTAATTGTTTGCTTATAGTGAGTCCTAAACCGGTCCCACCATACTTTCTTGTTGTGCTTGAATCACCTTGCGAGAAAGACTGGAATATAATTTTTGATTGCTCTTCAGTCATCCCAATACCCGTGTCTTTTATACTAAAGCGAAGGTTTATTGTTTTTTCGTGTTGAGATGTCGCTTCTATAATTAATGATATTTCACCATGCTCAGTAAACTTAATTGCGTTACCTACACAGTTATTTATTATTTGGCTTAAGTGCATTGGGTCGCCAATAAGTTCAAGCCCTGCATCAACGTGTAAAGTAAAGTTTAATAACAAGCCTTTTTGCTTAGCATTTGTTGAGAATAAATTTTGAACGTTAGAAACTATAGTATGTAAGGTAAAAGGGATTTGCTCTAACTGAACTTTTTCCGATTCTAGTTTAGAAAAATCTAGAATATTATTTAAAATCTGCAATAAATTTTGAGCACTTGAAAAGGCTTTATCTGCATAGTGTTTTTGCCTTGAGGGAAGCTCACTGCTTTGTAAAAGTTGCAACATACCTAATATGCCATTCATTGGGGTGCGAAGTTCATGACTCATATTGGCTACAAAATCTATTTTTGTTTTATTGGCTTTATCGGTTTGCTCCATAGCACTCGTCAGGTCGGCATTCATTGCTTCCATTTGGGAATTTAATACGCGGGTTTTATTGAGTAGCTCTTTGGTTTGCTTATTTTTTAAATATAAAGCGTTAGCTGCTTTTATTACCGATGCTATTTCAGTTTGATTTTGGCTGTTATTTGAAATAGTCACTGGCTTTTCGCTATTCATATCTTTAAGTAATAAAGTGAGCTGAGTAATTGGTTTTATAACCGATCTAAAAATAAAATAGCTTAAAAATAAAATGATTAACATAATTAAAACGGCAAATATATTTGCCTGTTCTGTATTTTTTGTTAAGTGGCTACTTAGTAGCTCTTCTGTTTTGATTAGTTTATTTTTTTCTATGTTTTTAATTTCATTAGTTAAATACAGCAATTCGTTTTCTATGCCTGTAAGCACTACATTTACAGAAAAAGTGTAGCTACGGGTGAGTAATACAAGTTGGTTATAAGCTTGTTTTAAGCTTGTTGTTTTATTGGAGAGGGATTCATTTATTACAGAGGTGCTCGTTAGTTTTTTATGTAAGTGATTTAAGTTTTGTTTTACATTTTGTGCTTCATCAAAATTAGGTTTATAGAGATAGCTTATAATTGCGTGTTTTAAATTACTTATTGTGAGTAAAACATCGTTAAAAATAACTTTATTATCATTGTTTGAAGACCCTTCTAAATCACTAATTGTTACCTGTAGGTCATCAATAGGCTGTTTGAACTGAGTAGTGTAAAGGTGTTCGCGTTTTTGTCTGTTTACGACAACTTGGCCAAATGTATCTTGGTAATTATTTAGATACTCGCCAAGGCGTATTAGTGAGTTTTTGTACTGTGGTGTATGGTTTTGAGTGTTTGCTTTTAGTTGCTTAAGATCTAGATTTGCCTTATTTAAGTAAAAATTAAATTTGGTAATCGTATTTTCATTTGCATTGTCAATAAATGAAACTGCATGCCCTTGCAGGGAAATAATATCGTTTTCTAAGTGATTCACAGCTTCACTTTGAATAAGCGCGTTATGCTGCGACTTTTGCAAGTTAAGTAAGGACGTTTGTGAATAGTTAAACAAATAGCTTTGTAAAAGAAGTAATCCAATCAGCGAACACAAAGCTAATATTATTTTTGATTTAATTGAATTTATTATCATTATCGGCTAATCAACTCATACCATTTTTGTAGACTGTAGTCATAGGTTGGCATAACTGTATTCCATACTGCTACATTGCTAAAGCGTTTATGGTAACTACCGCCATTACGTTGTCCACCTGCTTTTACTGCTACGTCGCCATTTGTATTTAATAAATCTATGCTTGTTACTTTTCCACCGTACCAGTAATCCCATTCGGCCGGCGATAAGAGTAGTTTAGAGCGTTGTGGGTTACTAATGTAATAACCTTGGCGAGCAATAAATGCACCAGGCCAACCCGAAAGCCACCAGTTCATATAATCGTAAGCTGCATCTTTTACGCTACTTTGTGTTTGTGACGATAAACACATAACACCATGCCAGCCTCGGTAGCCTTCTTTTGGCGCGGCAAAACGAACATTAATATTTTGGCTGTTTAACGCAGAGACGGCAGGCGAAAACATACTTTCTATATGGGCTCGCTTACTTTTCATAAATTCAATCGACTCAGGAACCGAATTCCAATAGCCACTAAAGTGACCTTGGCGTTTAAAGTCGAGTAATATACTAAACAATCTATCAAGTTCTGAACGAGTCATCGCACCTATATTGTTAAATTTTATAAGCCCTTTACTTTGTGCTGCTAGGGCTAGGTCAAAGAGTCCAATGGTAGGCGCATTTACGATAGCTACTTTACCTCTGTTCTCGTCATCAAGCAGCCAACTCCAGCTTTCGGTTTCGTATGCTATACCGGGCTTAATAAAATCGGTGTTGTAACCAAAAGAGTCAACATTATGCACATAAGGTAAAAAGCTAATATGATCGCTTTCTTGTGAGCTTAATGTGCCATCGGGTTGAACATTTAATAATTTATAGGGAGCATCACCTGCACCAATACTTGCAGTTTCGGTTAGTTTTCCCGTTTTAGTAAGTGGATTTATCTCGTTAAAGTAGGTGAGTCGTTTTTTTTCTATTGGCTGAATGGAACCTGCATCCCAAAGCACATTAATGCTGTTTGACCATTGTTCGTATAAATCAAAGGAGCCAGGGTCCATTGATGCCTTTTGCAAAACGGCAGCGCTGCCTGCGGGAGTAAATTCTATATTAATACCCAAGTCACTCATCGCTTGCTTGCGAATAGCCTCTTGGAGTGTTACATGCGTACCAAGTACTCTTAATGTGACTTTTTTTCGGGCAAAAACATAAGGCGCATGTGTTATTGCACCAGCTGTTAAACCTATTGCAGCTAGCTTTTTTAGCGTTGAACGCTTGGGTATGTCCATGTTAAGCCTAAAGTATTAATGTGTGACATTATATATAGCTAAGAACTTGTAAAGACACAAGTTGAATGGATAAATTTAAAATTATATAGAATGAAAAATTAGAATAGTAGGGTGTCAAAAAACAATAAAAACAATGGAAAAATAGAAGAGTAGAGCGAATTTGAAAAGGAATAGGAAAGTGGTGGAGCTAAGCAGGATCGAACTGCTGACCTCCTGCGTGCAAGGCAGGCGCTCTCCCAGCTGAGCTATAGCCCCACATTCCTAAGTTACATATAATGTAACTGCTTGACTGCTGAGTTCCAAGCGGGACGAACTTTAAGTTTTTTTATAAAATTGGTCAAGTATTTTTTCGTAAATTTTCACTGTTTACGTCAATTTTTGTTAGACTCGGCTTAATTCAAAACTAAAACGATAAAAAACAATGAAAAAATGTGTTCTAGCGCTTATGGTTTTACTCGCTGGCTGTGCCTCAAATGATGAGCCGCCTTTTGAAATAAATAATAAACAGTTTCACGAAAAGCAAGATGAGCAAGGTAATAAACTTTTTGCTTATGTTGTTTCGGTAAAAGCTAAGCATCGTGAAAACTTTAACCTTGACCGTGGTCCTAACAAGAGACCAAGCCGTGGTGAGGTTAAGCAGTATATTGAACAAGAGCATTTTGAAGAATCGAGCATTCTAAAGTTACAGCTAGAAGATCAAGCAGTTGAATTATTAAATCAAGAGCTAAAAGAGCGTGAGTATTGCGATAACAAACATGAAGTTAATGATGTTTTATGGCGAGATTTGAGCGTACAGCTAAGAGGACGTTGCTTGTAATATGTTGGCTGATAAAACTAAGTTAGCAGAGCTTTTAGTGCGCCTCGATATTACTTACGATGCAATAGAACATCCGCCGCTACATACTAGCTTAGCGGCTGATGAGTTTATGATTGAGCGCCCAGGTACTCGTCTTAAAAACCTGTTTTTACGCGATAACGAAGGCAAGCGACACTTTTTAGTTATTACAGCGCACAATAAGCAACTCGATTTAAAGGCACTATCAAAGCAACAAGGGCTTTCGCGTTTAGGGTTTGCATCAAGTGAGCGGCTAGCTAAATATTTAAAAGTGGCTCCTGGGTGTGTATCTATGTTGGCTCTTTTAAATGACAAGCAAAACGAAGTGAGCTTATGGGTCGATCAAGATATTTGGGGTGGTGATTTGTTTCATTGTCATCCGTTTGAAAACACCCAAACATGGTTGCTTAGTAAAGCTGATTTAGAAACATTTTTTAATCACACAAAGCATCAACCGCGCGTTGTATTTTTACCTTCAAAATAAGCCCACATAATTAACGATAAACCACATAAACAAACCGCAAGCAGCGTAAACATAAACGCTGTTTGCCCATGATGTTGGTATACCACACCGGGTAATAACGACCCCAATGCACCGCCACTGTAATAAAACGATACATATCCGCCATTGGTTACACTTGGCGGGGCTTTACTTATTTTATTAACGAGCGGTGCGGCAGTTGAATGAATCACAAACATAGCACCACAAAACAAAGTAAATGCGATTAAAAATAAGCTAAGCTGGTGGCTCATTAATAAAATAATACTCACACTATAAAAACTAAATACCGCAGTTAATAAATGCCAAGGCGAAGGGACTTTTTTAAGCAACCAAGGTGCAGCAATAGAGGCGAGGGCCCCAACTAAATAACCACTGTAAACTAAACCTATGTCACGAGTATTGGTAATTAAAAACGTGTTTTGTAATATAAACGGTAAGTAATTAAGTAATGCAGCAAAACAAAAAAACATACAAAAGACGGCACCGTACACTTTAAGGATAGCGCCTTCTTTAAGTTGTTTAATGTAATCCAGAGGGGAGAGCTGCGACGGTGTAGCTGGGTTTGTAAAGCGAGAATGCTTAATTGTCAAAGCTAAGCAAATAAGCATAAAAGCAATTACGTAATAAAAGCTCTGCCAATTCCATAAGTCGCTAAACAAAGCTGCGAGCACACGACCAAAGTAACCACCAACTATACTGCTACCAATATATAGGGTCATGTTTTTTTGAAGTGTATCAGCGCTATAGCTCATACCTATATAGCTAGTCATTGCTGTTAAAGCTGCGGGGAGCGTTAAACCTTGTAAAAATCTGACTAATAATAAAAGCTCAAAGCTAGGTACATAAATAAAAAGTAAGCAGCTAAGGCCTAAAAGCACCATTGCAATACGTAATATAAGTAGTGGATTTATTTTTGCTAAAAATAAACCATAAACGAGCGGGGCAATGGCTAAGGGCAGCATAGTTGCAGTCATTAAGCTGCCAGCTACCGCAGGTGCTACATTAAATTCGCTCGCAAAAAGGCTAAGTAGGGGTTGGGGTGCATAAAGCACAAAAAATATAAATACCGAGCAAACGAGTAGATGAGGTAAACGCATTATATGGCTCGTGCATTTGCTGATTGATTGCGTGGTATTGTATTAAAAATTGCTTTTAATTCATAATTAAAACCATAGTCATTGCGCTATATCATGGTTTGTTTTAACTAGTTTGCTAGATTAATGTCGATAGCGCTGTTATTTGAACTCGTTGGTGATTAAAATAGCGATAATATTAGTTTTTAGTGGAACAAAGCCATGGGTTCATTACAAGACCAATTGCTTCAAGCAGGATTAACAACATCGCATAATGCTAAAGTTGCTAAATCAGAAAAGCGTAAGCAACAAAAAAAGCAAAAGAAAGGGGCTACTAGCAACCCAAGTGATCTGCAAAAGCATATTCAACAAACCAAGCTAGAACAGCAAAAAAAAGCTGAAGAGCTTAACCAAACACGCCAAGTGAGTTTAAAGCAGCGCGAGCAAGAAGCGCGTGTTAAACAAATTTTAGAGCACCACAACCAAGACGCTATTCGTGGTGAGCGCACATTTAATTTTACTTATCAAAACAAAGTAAAAAATATCGACGTGAACGAGAAAACGCAAAAAGCGTTATCGGGCGGTCGTTTAGCTATTTGTGTACTAGAAGGGCAATTTTACGTATTAGACGACGAACCAGCACGCAAAGTGGCTGAAGTTGACGAAAAGTATATTGTTTTTCATGTAGAGCCAGAAAACAAACCAAAAGATGAAGATGACCCGTACGCAGACTTTGAAGTACCAGATGATATAGTGTGGTAATAGTCTATTAAGGGTAAGCTCATTTTTATTTGCTAAAGTATATAAAAGTGAGACAGAGACGAGTTAGCGGTTTTTGGTTAAGTTGATCGTCTAGCGTCGTTTCGTACGTATGCTTTTTATTTGATTGTTTACTACAATCAATAGAACAGTTTTTCTAACCGTCAAAAAAGAAGAGTAAATACAATGAGCAAGATGAAAACACTACTATTAGGCGCGGGTATTACTTTAGCCGCAAGCTTCTCGTTTAATGCAGCTGCTGCCGATGGCGCTGCACTTTATACCGCTAAAAATTGTCAAACTTGTCATGGCGCTGAAGGTAAAGCACCAATTATGGGTATGTACCCTAAACTAAACGGTCAAAACAAAGACTACTTAGTAGCGCAAATGAAAGACATCAAATCAGGTGCACGTAATAACGGTATGACCATGGCTATGAAAGCAATGGTTGCAACGGTAACTGATGAAGAGTTTGAAGCAATTGCAGATTACCTAGCTAACGTAAAATAATTTACGCAGCTATACCATTTTAATACAATTGGTATTTTAGTTTTACAAACAGCCACACAATAGTGTGGCTGTTTTGTTTGGTGTTTGCTATAAAATAGAGACTGCTTTAGACTTCTAAACATCTGTTCGTACAGGTTAATAATGTACGTTTTTATAAGGCTCATTATGTTTGATTTACCCCAACTCGATTTAAAAAATAAAGTATCAGCACAAGAGTGGCAACTTCGTGTTGATTTAGCCGCGTGTTATAGACTGGTAGATCACTTTCGTTGGGGGGATTTAATCTATACGCATTTATCAGCACGTTTGCCTGGCACCGATCACTACCTAGTAAATGCCTTTGGTTTAACCTTTGATGAAGTAACTGCCTCTAATTTAGTGAAGGTCGACTTAGACGGTAACATTATTGACGATACGCCATTTAGTATTAATCCTGCTGGCTTTACTATTCACAGTGCGATTCATGAGGTACGCGAAGACGCTCATTGTGTTATTCACCTTCATACCAAAGAAACAATCGCTGTCGCTACACAAAAAAATGGTTTATTACCGCTTAGCCAGTATTCAATGTTTTCACTGCCATCGCTTTCTTATCATGGCTACGAAGGGCTTGCAGTAAACGACGACGAGCGAAAAGTGTTACAAGATGATTTGGGCAGCACCAACCATATGTTATTGGTAAGTCACGGTGGCTTAACGGTAGGCCCAACGGTAGGCGATGCGTTTATGCGCTTTTATGATTTACAGCGAGCGTGTGAAATACAACTAGCGCTACAATCAAGCTCGCAAGAGGTGATTGAAGTACCGCAACCTATAATCGACAATATTTATAATCAAGCAAACGTAGTACACAGTGGTAGCACTGGCGGGCAACTTGCGTGGCCTGCTATGTTACGTAAAGCGTATCGACTTGACCCTAGTTTTGCAAAATAACCCATAGCGGTTAATAAGGAATTTTAATGAAAGTAAATCGCGTTGAAGTATTTGATATTCACTGTCCTGATAGACCTTCTTGGACACCTGTGTTTGTACGTATTCATACTGACGAAGGTATTAGTGGTGTTGGCGAAGCGGGCCTTGCATACGATTTAGGTCACAGTGCTGCAGCGGCTATGATTAAAGAAATGGCCGACGCCTTTTTAATCGGCCACGACCCATTTCAAACAGAAAAACTATGGTCTCGTATGTTACGTGAAAGCTTTTGGGGCTTAGGCGGCGGACCTGTTGTATATGCTGCAATGAGCGCAATTGATACCGCGCTTTGGGATATTAAAGGTAAAGCGCTTGGTTTACCTGTATATCAATTATTAGGCGGTAAAGTTAACGACAAACTACGTACGTACGCATCGCAATTACAGTTTGACTGGGATAGCGAATTTAAAGCGCTAGTACAGCCGCAAGAATACGCAGAAGCTGCTTTAAAAGCGATAGCTGAAGGTTACGACGCAGTAAAAGTAGACCCAATTCAGTACGATAAAGACGGCAATACTTATTACGACCGTACAAAAATAATTTCACGCACTGAAATGAAGCTATACCGTGCACGCATGCAAGCTATTCGCGAAGCGGTAGGCGACGAAGTAGATATTATTTTTGAATGCCACAGTTTACCGGGTGTTACAACAGCCATTCAGTTGGGTGAAATTGCAGAAGAATTTGACTGTATGTACTTTGAAGAGCCAGTTAACTATTTAAACCATTCATTACATGCAAAAGTAGCAGATAAAGTTAATGTGCCAATTGCTGGTGGTGAACGTTTGTATAATCGCTGGGGTGTGCGCCCGTACTTAGAAGATCAAAGTATTGATGTTCTACAACCTGATATTGGTTTATGTGGTGGTTTTACCGAAACCAAAAAAGTGTGTGATTACGCTGATATTTTTGATGTGCGTATTCAAGCTCACGTATGTGGCGGGCCTGTTGCAACGGCAGCATCACTGCACTTAGAAACGGCTATCCCTAACTTTTTGATTCATGAGCACCACACTTATGCGATTAAAAAGTGGAACCGCGAGTTGTGTTTACAAGACCCACAACCTAAAAATGGTTTCTTTGAAGTGTCAGAAGAGCCTGGATTGGGTATTGAATTAAACGATGAGATTGTTATGCGTTCTCAACGCGTAGAAATAAAATAATAGCCTTTTAACCTAACTTTAGGTCATACATTAAAAAGCCGGTAAGTGATTAGTCACTTACCGGCTTTTACTCGTTTGGGGGGAGGTAAAGCTTGTTATAACTCGTTGATTTTACATTCCACGTCTTTAAGTTCAATAGTTGCTTTACTATCAAGGTGGCGTATATAGCATTGCTTGCCTTTAATCATCAATTCAAACTGATCGGGTGTATTGCGACTTTGCGTGTCGATAATATTATTACCATCTACATTGCTAAGGGTTACTGTGCTGCTGGTAGTAAATACATCATCAGCTAATTGAGTCTCTTGCATATGTACAAGTATTTTAATTGCTTTGCTAACCGCTGTTTTATTTGGCTTTGCCAGTAGAGCATGTTGCAGCTTAGGTGTCGGGTCTGGATTTTGAGATATGCAGCCATTGAGAAGAAGCGCTGAAAATACAACGATTAGTAAAAAGTACATTTTCATAAATTGGCCGTATTATCATAAAAAGAGAGTTTAATATAACTAGTTTTACTTACACTTGGTAGTAGTGCTTAGCGTTTGTATAGCTAAGGTCATGCCATGTCTTATTGTTTGAGCATAACGCCTTATGGCAGTGCCATAGATTGTTGTAGCTTGTATTTATTTGGCACACAGGGAAGTTGCTAGCAAACATAATACGCTGCTGGCCAAAGTGATTAAAAAGAAAACTAAAACACGCGGCTTGTTGCTCGCTGGTGAGTTGTAGTAATTCAAAACCAGAGAATTTAATTGCTATGTTGTCATGCTGAGCAAGTAACTCAACACCTTGTCGCCAATCATTTAAATTACTTGGCAGTCCTGCATGATTAATTATAATTTGAAGCTGCGGTAGCTGCTTAGCGTAGTAAGCTATTTGTTTGGTTATTTCGCTATTTTCAATATCAAATTGAGCTTCAAAATGCAGTTGGGTATCTGATAATATTGTTAGGTTTTTAAAACTATTAGCATCTAATAAACGCTTTGCGTCAGTACCTTCGGTTATATCTCTAATGCCACACAAACTCAGATGAGTTAAAGCTTCTAACGAGTTTATAAACTGATCAGCCGATGAGTCAATTTGGTTGTAACTAATAGCCTTAAATGAAAGGTTTTTTAAATGCGAGCTTAGCCAGTTTAACTCGTTTATAGGTGATTGATTATCAAATCCAGCCTCAATGTGCACAATACCCGCAAGTTCAAAATCAGTACTTTTAACAAGTTGCTCTGCACTTATTGGTTGTTTAATTTTTTCTAGGTTAGGCCATGCTGGCGGGTTTTCGCCTTGTAGCCAAGTATATTGCCCCTCGGCAAGATTAAAAAAATGCACATGAGGGTCAATAATTTGCATGCTCATTGCGCTGTGTAACCACCGTCAATGCTTTGTAGGCTGCCAGTAATAAAGCTGGCATCGTCGCTTGCTAAAAAGCTCACAAGGGCAGCAACCTCATCGGCTTGACCTAATCGGTTAAGCGGTTGAAGACTTGCTTCCTCGGCAACTATTTCAGCTTTGTTTGCGCCACTTTTTGCGCAGTACGCATCTATCGCGTTATGAAATAGCGGGGTTTCTATTGTGCCAGGACATACCGCATTTGCTCTAATATTAAAACCCGCGTAATCAAGCGCTGTTGTTTTAGCCATTGAGGCAAGGGCATGTTTTGTTAGGTTATACGCAAAAGAGTTTTGCTTACCTATAATTGCCTGATCGGAAGCGACTAATATAATAGCGCCGCCATTTTGCGCTTTCATGCTTGGCAATACGCTTTGTATTGCGGCATAAGCGCCTTTAACATTAAGCGCAAAAAGTGCATCGAGAGTTTGCTCGTCGGTGCTTTCTATATTTGCGCTTAAGTGTTTTCCAGCATTAGAAACAAGTACATCAATACGTTTGCTTTGTTCACAGATAGCGTTGATACAGCTTTGTACCGCCGATACATCACTTACATCACACTGATGAAATATACCGATTTCGCTCAGTTCTATATCAAGGTTATGTACTTCATAGCCATTGTTTAGCAAACGCTTTACTACGGCTAAGCCAATACCTTTTGTACCACCTGTAACGACTGCAACTTTAGACATACTTACTTCCTTTATTGCTAACTAGTGAGAGTGACCACAGCCGCCTTCAGCGTGCACGTGTCCGTGAGAAACTTCTTCACTTGTTGCTTCACGTACCGATATAACTTCAACGTCAAACGTTAGTGTTTTGCCTGCAAATGGGTGGTTTAAATCACAATCTGCGTTAAAACGACCAACCTTAACAATAGTAACCTGATGACGACCTTGGTTAGAGCTAACCATTGCTGTCATACCTGGTTTCCATACTTTAACGTCGCCTTGTAGGTGCTTAAGCGGAATACGTTGAATTAAGTCATCAACACGCTCGCCGTATGATTCACTTGGCTCTAGAGTTACACTAAATTTTTCGCCAGCTTCTTTGCCTTCAAGTGCTTTTTCTAAACCAGGAAGCATGCCTTCACTGCCATGAATGTAAGTAAGTGGCGCTTCGTTTGTGCTACTTTCAATTTGCTCGCCCGCTTCGCTAAGGGTGTAATGAAATTCAACTGCTGAATTTTTGCTAATTTGCATGCTTGTCTCTTCAAATAATAACTATGTTAGGGCGCAATTTTACGCGAAATATACTTGTTTATAAACTTAACGTGGCTGATTTAGTGTTTTTTGTAAATTTAGCAGAAAATCTTTTTTTGTTGGGGCTGCTTTTTGCTTTTCAGCCTGTGGTATAAACAGCACTAATTGAGTACCAGGCTTTAAAATGCTAGATGCAGAGAGTTTGTTCCATTTTGCCAAGTCGCTATGAGGTACATCGTAAAGCTGACTTATACTCCAAAGGCTATCGCCCGACTTAACTTCGTAATCTATTTCAATGGTGGGAATCGCAATCTCTTGGTGTTCTAAATAAGGGCTAATTTTGTAATCAACAGTTAATGTGCTTGGCAGGGTTTTAGGTTGTCCAACTAATAACTTTTCTCCAACGCCTATTAAATTATTATTTTTGTTATTAAGTTGTTTTAAAGCTTTTACCGACATACTAAAACGTCTAGCAATACCGTAAAGCGTGTCGTTTTGTTTAACGATGTACTCTCCAGCAAAGTTTGATTTAAAAAACTGACTTTTTAATAAAGCCTCTTGTCCTATAGGAAGCAGTAAAGTATGCGGCCCGTTAGGTGAGCTTTGATTTTTTAAATATCCCTGATTAATCGCGTGTAACTGCTTTGAACCTATACCAGAGAGCTTAGCGATGACTGAAAAGTCGAACTGCTGGCCTATATTCATCTGTGTTGTAAATGGCTTATATGCAAGCTTTGGGCGTTTAATGCCCTTTTGTGGGTGCTTAACTAAATAGCTTAAAGCGAGTAACTTGGGTACGTAGTCGGCGGTTTCTTTTGGCAGACTGAGTGACCAGTAATCGGTGCTTTTACCGCGTTTTTTGTTTTTTTCGATTGCGCGTTTAACGCGGCCCTCACCACTGTTATAAGCAGCCAAAGCATGTAGCCAATTACCATCAAAGCGTTTATGTAAGTAGCTTAAGTAATCAAGTGCAGCATCGGTTGAAGCAAGTACGTCTTGGCGACCGTCGTACCATTGGTCTGACTTAACTCCAAAGTGATGCGCTGTTGCGCCAACTAACTGCCAAACACCAACAGCTTGCTGTGATGAGGCTATCGTTGGTCTAAAATCGCTTTCTACAAATGGTAGTAAAGCGAGCTCCATAGGTAGTTGCTTTTGCTCAATTTTTTTTACGATATGATACAGGTAAGGCGCTGCGCGTTTACTCACAGTTTGTAAGTAGTTAGGTTGCTTTGCGTACCAGCTGATACGCTTTTTTAACGCGCGATTTTGATAAACCGTAAAGTGTAGATTGTTGGCTATATGCACCCACAGATCGGTGGTTTTTGGTGGGCGCTTTTTTACGATTGTTTTTTTGAATTGAAGTGGCGTAACGTGCTCACTAACTTGGGGCGTTTGAGCTACTTCATCATCAATATCATAAGTATAGTCAGGCTCAAAATGAGTAAATATTTGTGGAGCTTCTTGTGGTTCTTGCTCCGTTGATTGACAACCAAATAACAAAATACCCAAACAACATAAAACCAAACTGCGCATAGTGATCACTTTTGTAAATTCCTTTTATTATTTTAACACAATCCGTTGTGTTGAGTTATTCTGCGCTTTTTGCGCGATTTAGGCCAGCTTGTAAAAAGAAGTTGCTCGATTTTATATTAAGCGCTTCTTGTTTATAAGGCTCAATAACTGATTCAGGAAACGACAGCATTAACTGCTCAATACTTTGATCTTTATTGTTTTTAACGTGCTCTGTTATGGCTGTTAAAAATGATAGAGGCTGTTTCAGCTGCTCTTTTGTTAATGTACCGCCGTGCCCAGGTAAAATAATAGTGAGCTTTTCGTCGTTAATATATTGCTTAAGCAACGTTTGCCAACTTTTAAGTTCACCGTGTCCAGGGTAAGGAAGCCAGTCAACGATATCGCCACCAATCAGCACACTGCCATTATTAGTAGTAATAGTTAAATCACCGTTAGTATGGGCTTGCTGCGGCTCAATGGTTATCTCAAAACCACCAAGGTCGATAGTTTTATGATTATCGATTATTATTTTTGGTTCGCCAAGTTGATATTCTTGCCAGCGAAAAAGTCGTTTTTTTGCAAGCTCTAACTTATTTCGCCATTTAGCTTGCTCTTCTTTGGGCACATTCGCTAATCGTTGGTAGCTCAGCTCAATGCTCTTTTCATACGTGTCTAGCTTGTCGGTATATGCTGTTTGATAAAGGTTAAAATTTTTATTTACCTGCTGATGAACAATGAGCTTGGCATCAGGATAAAAATTTTGCATAACCGCCATACCTAGCAAGTGATCGTCATGGTAGTGGGTAGCCACTAAATAGCATAAGGGTGTTTTAAGGCGGTTCTTTAAATCTTCAGCAAGTTGTTCAACTGCAGCAAAATTGGCGCTCGTATCAACAAGTAGGGCACATTTCTCGCCTTCAATTAACACTTGGTTAGAGTCGTAAAAGCGAAGCTTGTCTTGTTGCTTTAAAAACTGAATATGAGGGTTTATTGTATTCCAAGTGACGGCTGCATAGGTGCTAGGTACTATTGATAATAAAGTGCATGCTAATAGTAAGTGCTTACATGAAGAGGCTATGTTTGAAAGTTTTAACTTCATTTATTATCTCTACGCTGATGTTTAATTACTTTAATAATAAACAAAAAGCGCAGTATGCGCTTTTTATTTTTGGTGTTTGGGGTCATTTGCCAAATGCTGACTGAGTTTATCAATCATTTGGTCTTGATGCTGTTGCTCAACTGTAGCCTGTGTTTTTGCTTCTAGCAATTCGTGGCTTAAGTTTAATGCTGCCATTAGTAGGGCTTTTTGATCGTTTCTAACGGTTGAGCGTTGCTTCATTTGCTCAACTAAGTCATTTAGATTTTTAGCTGCTGCTATTAATGCATCTTCCTGCCCTTCAGGGCAAGCAAATTGCTGCTCTTTACCTAGCAACTCAACAGTGACCCGCTGGTTTTGCAGCTCAGACATTAGCTAGCCTGTTGTGCGCTTTGTAACTTATCAAGAAGACCAGATAAAGTAGTGCTGGCATCTTTTTGCTTTTCTTCATTTTCTAAAGCTTCAAGTTGTAGCAATTCGTTGTCATCGCTTAGTTTAGTGTTCTGTTCTTTTAAAGTAACAACATCTGTTTGTAATTGGTTATTACGTTCGATTAAAGAATCGATCAGTTGTTCGAGTTGTTGAAGAGTAGTGTTATTCATAAAGGCGCTCATATAACTGTAATTAATGTCATGCAAATGTAAAGCAAAGTGTGTTGATTTGCCAGCATTTACGGTGGTTTTAGCTGATTTTTCTTTTGCGTTAAGGGATAATTCAGCATATGGGCTTTTTCATTCAGAAATGGTTCACTTAAACACTCTCTTATCTTGGTGTAAGTTGCCAAAGCCTAGTGCTTATGGTTCACTTACGATATTAAATTGCGTATGGCGAAAATAAATAATGCTTAGTTACAGACACTCATTTCATGCGGGTAATCCTGCCGATGTACTTAAACACTTAGTACTGGCACAAGTGCTAAATTATCAAACAATTAAAGATAAACCGCTTGATTATATAGACACACATTCAGGTGCTGGCTTTTTTGAACTTGCAGCTGCCGATGCGCAAAAAACGCAAGAGTATCAAGATGGTATTGAAAAACTTTGGCATCATAAAAGTGAGCATGCTGAGCTTAATGAATACATTGAATTAATTAAGTCATTTAACGACACTGACGAACTTGCGTTTTATCCAGGTTCACCAAAAATTGCAGAGCACTACTTACGCCGCCAAGATAAGGGTTGGTTTTTTGAACTGCACCCGCGCGATTTATTATTACTTGAAGAAAACATGCAAGGTAAGCGATCTATTCGTGTACGTGGAGAGGATGGTTTTGCAGGCTTAGTTGGTTTGTTACCACCAGCATCTCGCAGAGCGTGTGTATTAATTGATCCTCCATACGAAATTAAAGATGACTACGAAACGGTTGTAAAAACCTTAGTTAAAGCTCATCAGCGCTTTGCTACAGGTACTTACATGATTTGGTATCCGGTTGTTGATAGAGAACGCATTGATAATATGGAGCAGGGCTTAATTGATTCAGGAATGCGCAACATTCAGTTATTTGAATTAGGCACTGAAGCCGATACTGATGTACACGGTATGACAGCATCGGGCATGATTGTAATTAATCCTCCATGGAAGCTAAAGCAAACAATGGATGCAATAATGCCTGAACTTGTTAGTTTGTTAAGTGAGCCAAGTGGTTTTTACAGAAGTGAACAACTCGTTGATGAGTAACTTTAAATAGCGCTTATAACGAATAATAAAATGCCCAGCTTTGCTGGGCATTTTATTTAAAATCAATACGAATGTGTTAGGTAATATTTATATAAGGGAGCTAAATATTAATTAAAATAAACCGCACTAAAAGTAGCAAGTGTATTACCGCGACTGTTTTTAAGTTTTAGTGATTCACCTGTTATTTCCCACTTTGAAGTTTTGCTAAGTACGTCAGACATAGCCGCTTCTTGGCTCATATTATCCGAGCACATCTTTTTTGTACTTGCTAGCTGACTAAGTGTAATTGTTTGCTGCTCGGTACTATAGCTTCCGCTAAAATTATTACAGCCTAAAAAGCCATTAACGCGGTGGTCTTTATTGAACTGAATGAATGGTTCTTTAGTTGTAACATTCACAGTTTGAGCATTTATTGTTATTGCTTTCCAGTAAGTATTTGTGAGTGTTACATCGGGTTTTTGAGTCGACACTTTTGAAAGCTCAATTTTATAGGGGGTAGTTAACTGTGATTCTGCAAACGGGTCATGATTTGTTGTACTTGTGTAAAGCACTTTGTCTTTATTTATAATTCTGGCGCTTAGGCTATAGCGATGTTTATCGCTAATTTTGCTGGCATCATAAATTAGCTCAACGGTAAATGGCGGGGCTTGGGTTACATCAATCACTTCTTGTGTGATTATATCGGCTTTTACATCCATTTTAGATACATTGGAAAGCGTAACTATTAATTGCGAGCCAGGGCGAAGCATACTGCGATCTTTGTAGCTAGCTTGGATAGTTAGGCTGGTTATTGCTTCTGCAATTTCTGTGTTTTCAGTCGATTTAGTTTGCTCACCGCAGCCAGTTACTGCAAAAGCGCTAAGCGCCAATAAGCCAATCCCTGCAACTGCCTTTTTACGCGAAGATACTGCTTGATGCTTTTCCATGTTGGTTATCCTTACTCAATATTATGTCCTTAGTGTATTACCTAGTTACTTAATCATTCCTTAACTTATTTTAAACATAAAAAAAGGCGCATTAGCGCCTTTAATAATTAAAAACAAACGATTATTTTTTAACAAACTTAGTTAAAATAACAATGCGCTGGCCGTCAACTCGCCCTTCAATATGTTCAGGGTTGCTGGTTAGGCCAATATTACGAACAGCTGTTCCACGTTTAGCTGTAAGGCTACTACCTTTAACGTCTAAGTCTTTAATTAGGGTAACAGTATCGCCTGCTTGAAGTACTACACCGTTGCTATCTACATGCTTTAAATCGTCATCTTCGGCAAGTGCTTTTTTAGCCCAGGTTAGCGTGTCTTCTTCAAGGTAAATCATGTCTAGCGCATCTTGTGCCCAGCCATTATCAGGCGCTAAACGCGAAAGCATTCTGTAAGCTACAACTTGTACTGCAGGAGTTTGGCTCCACATGCTATCGTTTAAACAGTGCCAATGTGTAGGTGTTATTTCGCTGTTATTCTCGATTTGATCTTTACATGTTTGACACGTGTAAATACATTTATCTGAGTGGGTTTCAGTTACCGGTGGTACTTCATAAACAGATAAGTTCTCGGTGGCTGCACACAATTCACATTGATTATTACTACGTTCGATTAAGGCTTTTTCAATACTCATGGGGCTCTTTCTGATTCTGGTCGAGTTAACATTTGCTACTATTATACTCCAAAACACGAGCTCTGCGCCATTAGTCCCTTAATTTTGTGTGGGTATATTACTCATATACTTATCTTCAATACTTTTTATATATCCTTGAGCGTGAAGGTTTTTAATTGCTAGGTTTATTTGTGGCAATAATTCTTTATGTTTGCTCAATAAGCGAATTCTTAAAAAACCATGGGAATGCTGTGCGCCAAAGGCAATGTTTATCTCTAACTGCTCTGCCCAATAGAGCGCAGTTAACTTACCTACTAGTGCAGCTTCTACACGGTTTCTTGAGAGAGCGGTCATAAGTTCTTTCTCGGATGGAAAGTCAACGCGCTCAAAGGTGTTGTCATTAAAGTAATAGTAACCTAGTACTGTTCCTATATATTTGCCCTTTAAGCTATCAGCGCTTTGCCAGTTCTGGGCATTTTGAGGCAAGGTAACAATCATTTCTGTGGCATAAATAAGCGGCTCTGAAAAAACATAACGAGAGTCATTTCTCTCATCCTTTGGGAGCCATTCTAATGAAATAACATCAAAATCGATTATTTCATCTTGTAAATATTTGGTAATACGCTTTGTGGGTAGGTCGATATGAGAAGCTGCAATATTTGCATCATCGAGTGCTTTTTCAATAATTTCGGGTAATACACCAGGCTTTTCTGGATCATTTGTATAATATGGATAATGACTACCTGACGCGCTAACATTGTATTTGAGGGGAGTAGGGTTAATGCTGGCATAGCTAAAAAATACAAATAGCAGAGGGCTCAGTACTAATAACCGAATAAAGTTAGCCAAATCTCCACCTTTTATATTAATATTTTTATATTAGTGTTATGTAATTTTAACATTTTTGCAATGACGACTATGTTTATCTTATGCGAGTTGCATTAAAGTACACATATTATTGGCTGTTTTGCCATCTCTTATTTATAGGTTTAGAGCCAAGTGAAATTAAATAACATACCTGATGAGGTACAAAAAATAACTCAGTTTGTCGCGCGGCAACCTATTTTTGATATAGACCAGAATGTTTTCTCGTACGAACTGCTCTATCGAGACTCAGCCAACAATGCGTTTCCTGTGGGCACTTCTGATGTGCATGCGACAAGCCGCCTGTTTTTTAATGCATTAATGTTGGTAGGTTTAGATAGACTTACCGCGCATCATTTAGCTTTTATAAACTTGTCATCAGAAACTATTCTCGATAACTTTCCCAAACTTTTATTGCCAGAAAATAGTGTTATTGAAATAGTAGAGCGCACGGGCAATATTCCTGCGGTTGCTGAGCGTGTGCAAGAACTTAAAAAAGAAGGGTATGTTTTTGCACTTGATGATTACGATGGCGATCCAAAATGGGAGCCACTATTAGCACATGTTGATTACATAAAAATTGAGATAGATGATCCGGTTATTAAAACCAATATGCGCATTAAAAAAATAAAACGCGCAAATCCACATGCAAAAATAATTGTTGAACGAATAGAGACGCATGAACAATTTAATATATTAAAATTGGCAGGCTGTGATTTATTTCAGGGGTTCTTTTTTTCTCGCCCAGAAATGATTACGTATAAAGGTGTAGAGCCTTCAAAGTTAACTGTTTTTGATCTATTGCGTTTTACAGCAAAACAAAAACTTTGCTTTAAAGAAGTTTATCAACGAGTGGCCAGAGATGTAGCCATAACAGCCAGGGTTTTAAAGCTGGCAAACGCGCGTTCAGGAAAAGCAAATTTAGTTATTACTTCTATTTCACAAGCGGTTATTTATTTAGGTGAAGATACAATAAGGCAATTTGTTCGTGTATTAGCAATTAGTGAGTTGGGGGTCGAAAAACCAACCGAATTAACTAAGCTTGCTTTAACGCGAGCTCAATTTATGTCGCTTATTTTAGAGCAAAATAATAAAGAGCTGACCGAGCAAGGGTATCTAGTGGGTTTGTTCTCGGTGCTTGATGCTATTTTAGATGCTGATTTAAAAGACATAGTTAAAGAGTTTACCTTAGATGCAGCTATATCTGATGCGTTACTATTAGAGATCGGCATTTTAGGGAGCTGTTTATCGCTTATAAAAGAATTTGAATTAGATAATGTAGATGAAGCTATGGTCCATTTGGCCAACATAAACTCAGAGCTACACATTGGCGATATATTTAATTTTTTACTGGATGCTGTTTTATACAGTGACGATATTATTGAGGCAATAGCAGAATAAATATGCGTAATTGGTTGTCGGTTATAAGTGTAGTGGTTGCTCTTTGTTTATTGTTTCCTGGTATTACAAAACCAGTATTAACAATAGAGGGCAACATAGATAAATCAAAACTAGCGCAAGCGGGTATTGAAATGCTGGCTGAAGAGGGCGATGGTCGAACTCGCAGTATGCTAATAATGTTCTCGAACATGCTAGGGCTTGATAAGTTAGAAGGTGAGATTAGCGCCTATAACAAAACACAAAGTATTTTAGGCACAGTTAAAGAGCTTGCTAGCAATAATAATTTATTTGTAGCCGCTTTAGTGGGGTTGTTTTCTATTGTTATTCCAAGCTTAAAGCTATTATTACAGTTGCTTTATTGTAGCCTACCTTTGAATGGGTTTAAGCAAAAGCTCGGTCTGGTTATTTGTGCATTAAGTAAGTGGAGCATGGTTGATGTATTTGTTATTGCATTAATAGTGACTTACTTAGCAGGTAACGCCCATGGTAAAAGTGGCGAGCTACTTGTTATGAATGCACAATTTGGTGAAGGGTTTTGGTATTTTAGCGCATATTGTATATTTGCAATTATCGCGAGTAACTTAATTAAAACACCTGCTAAACCGCAGTCTACATAATTAAAGTATTTGTGGTTGCCGTTAGGTTGCCTTACAATCATTTTAAAGTTTATTAAAAGGCATAATGTTGCAACGTTTTTACTCTAGTTTACTCATGATAACTTTACTGCTCACTTTTGTGGGTCAGGCAGTTGCGTCTGTAGCTATGGTATGCGAAATGCCACATATGCCAACTAAAACAGCAACGCATGCCCAAATGCCAATGATACAAAGTAGTGATGCAACAGCTGTCGTTAGCATGTCTGAAAATATGATGCAGATGGATTGTTGCGACGACGAAAGTACGCCACAAAATGACTGTAAATGCCCTATGAGTGGCTGCGCTGCTAACTCAATGCTTAATGTTGATACTTTATTTAGCGTTACTTTACTTGAATCTGAAAAAGTAAATGTACGTGTATTTACTACACAAATTAATATACCTCGTTCACTCTATCGCCCTCCTATGTCTGCTTAATAGCAGGATAGGTGTAATATCAATTTTATTGAAAACATGCTCATTCTAGCGAGTTAAATAACTCTCTAACTGCGTTAAAAATTACTTATATAAAGCAACTATACTGCGTAATTTTTTCCTTGTTATAGAGCTATTTCCCTACCGCAATAATAGATCATTAATTCAATGCAATTGATATAAAAGGTTTTTGTAAAACTCCTAAACACCTTTTTTGCTTTCTAATTTAAGATTTTCTTTTATTTTTAGATGGAGCAGGTGATGAACCACGCTGTAAGTATTAAAGTCGTATTATGTAGTGTTGTGTTATTTAGCACAGCTGTTAATGCGCAAAACAATCAAAATAACCTAAATACCGAAATACTAAAGCAAACTAGTAATGAGCAAACGCTTAGCTTAACGCAAGCGCTTAATTATGCGCTAACGTATGAGCCATGGCTAAAAGCGAGTGGCTACCAAGAAGATGCAGCAATAGCGCAAAGCATTGCCGCAGGCACCTTACCCGATCCTGTTTTAACGGTTGGCTTACTCAACTTACCTACTAACGGTTATGCGTTTGACCAAGAAGGGATGACGCAGCTTAAAGTTGATTTGAGCCAAAAGTTTAGCCGAGGGAATAGTTTAGCGCTTAGAAAAAAAGCATTAGCACAGTCTGCTCAACAATACCCTTGGCAGCGCGCCGATCGCTTAGCACAAGTAAAAGCAATTGTGATTGAGTCGTGGTTAAACGCGTATCGTGCTCAGCGAAGTATTGCTTTAATTGAGCAAGATAAAGGGCTATTTACTCAACTTATTGACATTACCGAAGCAAGCTACGCAAGCACCTTAGGTAAAACACGTCAGCAAGATATTATTCGTGCGCAATTAGAACTCACCCGTCTTGAAGATAAGCTGGTTATGCTTGAGCAGCAATTTGAAAGTGCTAAAAACCGCTTAGCACAGTGGTTACCTATGGATATGCTTATGCAGCCTTTAAATACTGAGTTTACTAAAACCGCAGGGCTGGTTGATTTTGCGAGCCTTGAATTTGATAAACTAATACAGTTGCTTATGGCGCATCCCGCAATTATTGCGATAGATAAAACCGTAACGGCAAAGCAAACCGAAGTTGCACTCGCTAAGCAAAGCTACAAACCTCAAATGGGCGTTAATGTGGGTTATGGTTACCGAGATGATACCCCGATGGGTGAGTCGCGAGCTGATTTACTTTCAGTAGGATTTAGCATTGATTTGCCATTGTTTACTGATAACAGACAAGATCAACAAGTTAAATCGGCTATTGCTAGTGCAGAAGCTACTAAAACACAAAAGCTGGTGGCGCTTCAAAAACTCAAAGGCATGTACTTTAAGGAGTTTAGCCAACTCGCTCGTTTGCAAAAACGCGATGCGCTTTATCAAAATACGTTATTACCGCAAATGTCAGAGCAATCTCAAGCAACACTAAATGCTTATACACGCGACGACGGGGATTTTTCTGACGTGATGCGCGCGCGTATTAGTGAGCTTAACGCCAAAATTGATGCACTGAATATTCAAGTAGATCAACATATTATTACCGCCCGCCTTAATTATTATGCAAGTAGCTTAGACCCCCAAGTAATGAGCGAGCAAACTGGAGAATTACACAATGAATACTAATTTAAAGTTACTTGTTGCCGCCTTAGTTGGCGCAGGCGCCTTTGGGTTAATAGGCGGCTTAGTAATGCAGTTTTTACCTAGCAACTCGGCAATAAATGAACAACAAAGCGCTGACAAACAGCCCTTATATTGGGTAGCCCCTATGGATAGTAATTACAGGCGTGACGCGCCAGGGCTTTCGCCAATGGGAATGGATTTAGTACCTGTGTATGAAAACGCTAGCAACGCTCAGGATGGGCCAGGTGCTGTAACTATTTCGCCTGCAGTCGTTAATAACTTTGGCGTAAGAACGGCTAAAGTAGAGCTTAAAACACTTCACAGCGATATAAATACTGTGGGTTATGTGCAATATAACCAAGACCAACTTATTCACATTCATCCGCGTGTAGAAGGCTGGATTGAAAGTTTATATGTTAAAGCACAAGGCGCAGAAGTTAAAGCCGGTGAGCCTTTATATACATTGTATTCACCACAATTGGTGAACGCACAGGAAGAGCTTTTATTGGCAGTTAATCGTAATAATACCGTGTTAATTCGCGCTGCAAAGGCGCGTTTAGAGTCGTTAAATGTGTCTGATGGATTTATCGAGCGCTTACAAAAAAATAAAAAGATAATGCAAAATATTACTTTTTACGCAAAGCAAAGTGGTGTGGTAGATGAGCTAACAGTACGAGAAGGCTTTTATGTTAAACCAGGCACATCAATGATGAGTATTGCCCAGCTTGATGAAATCTGGGTAGAGGCGGAAGTGTTCGAGCGCCAATCAGAACAAGTGAGCGTTGGTTTACCTGTAACGATGACGCTTGATTACTTAAAAGGTCAAAAGTGGGAAGGTAAGGTTGATTACATTTACCCCGCGCTTGATGCTAAAAACCGGACGCTGCGTGTAAGGCTTAGGTTTGAAAATGCAGATCATCGGTTAAAACCAAATATGTTTGCACAAGTGAGCATTCACTCTAAAGCGAGTAAGGCGCAATTTACAGTCCCTAAAGAAGCGGTAATCCGCACGCAGCATCAAAACCGCGTGGTTATTGCATTAGGTGAGGGTCGTTTTAAATCGGTAGAAGTTGAAGTTGGGCAAATTAATAGTAATGAAGCGGTTATTTTGTCAGGTGTAATGACAGGTGACACGGTAGTGACTTCAGCGCAATTTTTAATAGACTCTGAATCGAGTAAAAGCTCCGACTTTAAACGAATGGAAATGCCTAGTTCTGGTATTAGCTCAGGTATGAGTTCTGTTTCAGGCTCGAATATGAACATGGATATGCAGCCACAAAACGCCACGGTTAACGGCACTATTAATGCCATAGATACACAAAATCGCATTATTAATATTAGCCGAGAAGCCATTGAAAAATGGAATCGAGAACCCGCCACAATGGACTTTGTATTAGCGCCAGATATTGATATTAGTCAGTTTGAAAATGCCCAGTATATTAATTTTACTTTTAGCATTATTAACGATGAATTTGTAATTACTAAAGCGCAAAACGCAGAGCCGATTGATCATTCTACTATGCAACATAGTTCTCACTAGGAGCCATTATGATAACTGCCATTATTCGCTGGTCTGTTAGCAATCGCTTTTTTGTGTTGTTGCTTACATTAATTTTACTGGGTGGAGGATTGTTTGCTGTAAAAAATACTCCCGTGGATGCCTTGCCTGACTTATCTGATGTTCAGGTCATTATAAAAACCACTTACCCGGGGCAAGCGCCGCAAGTAGTGCAAGACCAAGTTACATTTCCGCTCACCACAGCAATGCTTTCTGTGCCGGGTGCACAAACTGTAAGGGGTTTTTCGTTTTTTGGAGACTCGTACGTTTACGTTATTTTTGACGAAAAAACCGATTTGTATTGGGCGCGTAGCCGAGTACAAGAATACCTAAGCCAAGTAGCGAGTAGATTACCCGATAGCGCTACGCCAGAGCTTGGCCCTGATGCAACAGGCGTAGGTTGGATTTACTTATACGCACTAATTGATAAAACAAATAAACACGATATTAGTCAGCTACGAAGCTTACAAGATTGGTTTTTAAAGTTTGAGCTACAAACTGTGCCCGGTGTATCTGAAGTGGCTGCTGTTGGTGGCATGGTTAAGCAATACCAAGTCAATGTAGAGCCCGATAAATTACGCGCATATGGTATTCCGCTTAGCCTCATTCAAACCGCTATTCAACAAGGCAACCAAGAGATGGGCGCCTCAGTAGTTGAAATGGCTGAAGCAGAATACATGGTAACAAGCACAGGCTACATTAAGAGTGTTGCCGACTTGGAAGCTATTCCGCTTGGTGTAAACGCCAACGGTACTGCGCTGCAATTACGTGATGTAGCCGATATTAGAGTCGGACCGCAAATGCGCCGTGGTATTGCAGAACTGAATGGTGAAGGCGAGGTAACCGGCGGCATTGTTATTATGCGCTATGGCGAAAATGCACAAAAAACCATTGAGCTTGTAAAAGCAAAATTAGAATCGCTTAAAAAGGGATTGCCAGAGGGCGTTGAAATAGTCCCTGTGTACGATCGCTCCAACTTAATAAATAACGCGGTAGATAATTTAACAAGTAAGCTAATTGAAGAGCTTATTGTAGTTGCCTTAGTGTGTGTGGTGTTTTTGTTTCATGTGCGCTCATCGCTGGTGGCGATTATTACGTTACCGCTTGGAATTTTAACGGCATTTATAATTATGTATTGGCAGGGGATTAACGCCAATATTATGTCTTTAGGAGGAATTGCAATAGCGATAGGCGCAATGACCGACGGTGCTATCGTCATGATTGAAAATATGCATAAGCATATGGAAAAAACGCCCCTTACCAACGAAAACCGCTGGGAAGTTGTGGCTAAATCGGCGAGTGAAGTGGGTCCTGCATTATTTTTTAGTTTATTAATTATTACCGTCAGCTTTATGCCGGTATTTATTTTAGAAGCGCAAGAAGGACGTATGTTTGCGCCACTCGCTTACACTAAAACCTATGCTATGGCAGCGTCTGCTGGGCTTGCGATTACCTTAGTGCCGGTATTGATGGGTTACTTTATTAGAGGTAAAGTTATTTCGGAGCAAAAAAATCCAGTTAACCGATTACTCGTCGCAGCGTATCGACCACTACTTAACTGGGTGCTTAAATTTCCAAAAATGACACTGGTACTCGCGGTGGTTGTTTCTGTTATTGGCTTTTACCCGGTAAATAAAATAGGCAGTGAATTTATTCCGCCACTCGATGAGGGCGATTTAATGTATATGCCCACAACGTATCCTGGTTTATCGGTAGGTAAAGCGCGCGAAATATTACAGCAAACCGACAAGCTAATTGCCACAGTGCCCGAGGTTAAAACAGTATTTGGTAAAGTTGGGCGAGCAGAAACTGCAACAGATCCTGCGCCGCTTACAATGATAGAGACGTTTATTCAGCTAAAGCCAAAAGACGAATGGCGCGAGGGTATGACTCTTGAAAAACTTAAAAAAGAACTCGACGGTTTGGTTAAGTTTCCTGGGTTGACGAATGCGTGGGTAATGCCAATTAAAACGCGTATTGATATGCTTGCAACGGGTATTAAAACCCCTGTGGGAATTAAAGTTGCGGGACCAAAGTTGAGTGAAATTCAAAAAATTGGTCAACAAATAGAAGTGCTTTTAAAAGATGTGCAAGGCACCGCATCGGTTTACTCAGAGCGAGTAGCCGGTGGACGTTATATAAAAGTAGATATAAATCGTGAAAAAGCCGCGCGTTATAGCTTAAACATCAGCGACGTACAGCAAGTTGTATCTACTGCAATAGGTGGTACAAACGTAACACAAACGGTAGAAGGGCAAGAGCGTTACCCTGTTAATTTACGTTATCCGCAAGCATACAGAGACTCGCCAGAAGAGTTAATGTTGTTACCTATTGTAACGCCTACAGGGCAGCGTATAGCACTTGGTGATGTAGCCGATGTATTTATTGAAGATGGACCGCCTGGTATAAAAAGCGAAAATGCACGTTTAAACGGTTGGAGTTTTATTGATATAGATGGCGTTGATATTGGTACTTACGTTGAGCACGCTCAGCAAGTGCTCGATAAAGACCTAATACTACCTGCTGGCTACTCAATTACGTGGGCTGGGCAGTATGAATACATGCAGCGCGCTAAAGAAAAACTGACTTATGTATTACCACTTACATTAGCGATTATTATTGTATTGCTTTACCTTAATTTTAGAAGCTTTGCTGAGGTCACTATTATTATGGCTACGTTGCCACTGGCAATGATTGGTGGCGTATGGCTAATGTATTTAGAGGGCTTTAACTTTTCAGTTGCAGTAGGTGTAGGCTTTATTGCCTTAGCTGGGGTAGCGGTAGAAATTGGGGTCATTATGTTGGTGTATTTAAACCAAGCCTATCAAGAAAAGTGCCTCGAAGCAGAGCAAGCCGGAAAACCGCTTAGCTTAGTGCAATTACAGCAAGCTATTATTGAAGGAGCAGGGCTTCGAGTACGCCCAGTTATGATGACTGTCGCGACAATTATTATCGGTTTATTACCTGTACTTTATGGCACGGGCACCGGAAGCGAAGTAATGAGCCGAATAGCAGCGCCTATGGTTGGCGGTATGGGCAGTGCAATTGTACTCACCTTACTTGTTATTCCTGCGGTTTACCTACTATGGCGCAAACAAGGACTTAAATAATATAAAGCAACAGACGATAGAGCAATGCTGTTACTACCCACGCATTGCTCTATAAAAATTACCTATAATTTGTAAGTTGTTCTATTAAATAGCTAGTTATTACTCACATTTAAATTAACTAACTGTTTTTAAATAGCTTTTTAATTGGCATGCTTTACGCAGTGTATTACCTATACAGTCAACTAAGTAAGGAATGCACATGCAAGTTAAAACAATTAAAGAGGTATACGATTGGACCGTTTTGTTTCATACGCAAATGGCGGCTAATTTTTATAGCGTAAAGGATTTACTCGATGAACATAATGCAATGCTGGTGGACTACTACCTAAATTACGAAAAAAAACTCGCCGAAGATTTAGTCGGGTTTAAAGCGATAACTGAAATAAATACGCTCGATACGTACAGTTATGAATACTTTGCTAAAAATCCTGAGCTAATTACTTTTGAAGACATTAGTAAAGATCAGCAATTCGATGAAGAAGTCATTCAAGGCTATTTAGCACAGCAACATCAAAAAGTGATTGAGTTATATGAATACTTACTTGAACGCGCCGAAACTCAAAGTGGGCAAGAAAAGCTTCAACAAATACTAGAGCTTGAAAAGCAAGGTATAAAGCAAATGATGCAAAGTACTAATCGTCATATGGATATGTAGCTTTATAAAAGAGCGGGGTTACTGAGTTTATCTTGCTCTTATTAGCTTTAAGGTGATTATTTAAAATAGCTGATGCTTGCATCGGCTTATTTTATGTCTGCGTTAAATAATCTGCAGAGCATTTTGATGGACTAAAATGGTATGCGTGTCAGTTGTATGGCACGCATAAATGGAGGTTAAACTTCTTCCGTATCTACAATTAAATCACTTGTAATTGATTCCAATGCTTCAATAACTTCGTCTTTATCCATACCATTTGGCAAAGTAACGGTAGCAACAGCGCTAAAAATAGGCACTCCCCAATTAGGTGCACTTTGTTGCCTTGAATTTAAGTGAGTAATATTAGCGCCTTTATGACGTATTACACTTGCCAGTTCTTGAACAATACCAGGACGGTCGTTACCTGTTATAACTAGATTAATTTGCTCTAGTGTTGATGGCTCAATCTCTGTGTTTCCGGTTTCAATACGAACGTCTAACTTAGGTAACTTATTTAAAGCACTTTGTAATGATTGAAAATGCTCCTCAGCAACTTCAAGTTGAATAATACCTGCAAAATGACCTAATAAATGGCTTAAGTTACTACTAAGCCAGTTGCCATGATTTTGTAATACGACTGATGAGATGCTCTCTACTAAACCAGGGCGATCTTTCCCTAAAATAGTTATAACCAACTGCTTCATAAGTAATTCTCTTTTTAAGCCCAAAGAAAGTAAATGCATAGGCATTAAGTATGTTGTCTAATTTAAATTGTGTGTTGTTGCACTTTTTTATAAATCTTTGATTATAAATTAAAAAAATGGATATAGTTGTGTTGACTATACGCAGTATTAATAGTCATTATTATTTACTAAGTACTCTTTTAGTATTGACCTCGATAAATACTTTGTCCAATTATTTTATAATTTAGTTCACTTATAAATCACCTATTTGAAGCTAATTTAGACTTTTCCCTCGTTAGTTTTATTTAAAGCTGTTTTAGAGTGCTTATTATTACTGCTGTAACATTACTGTCATCTTGATGAAATATAATTTATGCAACGTTAAGATTTAAGGGTGTTTTGATGACTTCAAATCCGAATAAGCCGACTTTTAATACGGATCGAAGCCGTCTATTTAAAGATCGGTTTGCCAAGTTTGGCATAACCGCTGGTGGGATAATGGTATTGGTAGCACTGCTATTAATATTCTTTTACCTTCTTTATGTAGTACAGCCAATTTTTGAATCAGCAAAAGTAGAAAAACGCGATAGCTTTCATGTTGCTAATTCACAGCAAATAGCAGGCTTAGGTGTAGAAGAGCAAACTGAAGTTGCTTATTTACTAAGTCAGCAAGGTCAGGTTGATTTTTACAGTGTTGAGTCAGGTAGTTTTGGTAAAAAACTCAAAACACTTAATGCAGATTTACCAAGTGATGCAACAAGCTTTGCAACAAGCGCGCCTTTTCAAGGGCATTATGCGTTTGGTTTAGAAGATGGCACCGTAATGGTTGTTGCACCTAAATTTTTAGTTACCTTTCCAAACAACGAGCGTAAATTAACACCTCGCTTAGGTTTTCCTCTAGGGGAAATGGCTTTAGAAGTAGATGAACAAGGTGCAGCTATTAAACGCTTTGCATTTAGTCACTATGAAGACAAAACAGCGGTTGTAGCTCTTACAGAAGATAAGCGTGTATTATTTAGCAGCTTTATTGCTGAAGAGAATATGTTTACCGGTGAAGTAGAGTGGGTTGTTGAGCGCACAGAACTTGATGTTGATGGACGTGTAGACGAGTTATTAATGTCGCCAGATACAACACGTACTTTTGTACGTTCTGCTAATCAAGTGTACGTATACGATACTCGCGACCCAAGTGATGTGGAGCAAATTCAGTTGCTTTCGGCTAACGAAGAAAATGCAAATATTGTATCTGCACAACTGCTAGCGGGCGCAAACTCACTCATGCTTGCTAATGATAACGGTGAGGTTTCGCAGTGGTTTGAAGTAAACACTGACACAGGCCGTGAATATCAAAAAATTCGCTCATTTGAAACAACTAAGCAAAGTAAATTAAATGTATTTACTGAGTTTTACCGTCGTACTTTTTTTACTACCGGCAATAATGGTGAGCTAGGCGTGTACTACACAACCAGCGAAGCAAAATTATGGCAGGGAAAAGTAAGTGAAGGCGCAATAGAGAACTTTGCAATTGCACCACGTTCAAATGCTGCGTTAATTTTAGCGGATAATAAGCTAACAGTATTAGACATTCATAACGAGCACCCAGAAGTTACTTGGTCAGCACTTTGGCAAGAAGTGTGGTACGAAGGTTACCCAGAGCCAGGTTATATTTGGCAGTCAACATCAGCCAGTGACGACTTTGAATCTAAGTTTTCACTTGTGCCAATTTCGTTCGGTACATTAAAAGCAGCACTTTATGCGATGTTGTTTGCTGTACCAATTGCGCTTTCGGCGGCTATTTACACGGCATACTTTATGTCGAGCAAATTACGTAAAGTGGTTAAGCCTACCGTTGAAATAATGGAAGCATTACCAACCGTTATTTTAGGTTTTTTAGCGGGTCTTTGGTTAGCCCCATTAATAGAAGAGCACTTACCTGCCATTGTTGGGTTACTCATATTATTACCTTTAGGTATGTTAGCGACAGGTTTAGCCTGGACTAAATTACCAACAAAAATACGCCATAGAATTCCTGATGGTTCGCATTCAATCATCCTTATTCCGGTCGTTTTACTTATTGGTTGGTTTTCGTTTGCTATGAGCGAATTTGTTGAACTTTGGATGTTTGACGGCAATGTACGTCAGTACTTAACAAATGAGCTAGGTATGACATTCGATCAACGTAACTCGCTTGTTGTAGGTATTGCGATGGGCTTTGCGGTTATTCCTACTATATTCTCAATTGCAGAAGACGCGGTATTTAGTGTTCCAAAGCATTTATCAAATGGCTCATTAGCATTAGGTGCAACGCAGTGGCAAACACTAATACGTGTTGTATTACTAACAGCAAGCCCAGGTATTTTCTCTGCGGTAATGATGGGACTTGGCCGAGCAGTTGGCGAAACCATGATTGTACTTATGGCAACCGGTAATACACCGATTATGGATTGGAGCATTTTCCAAGGTATGCGTACGCTTGCGGCAAATATTGCAGTTGAAATGCCAGAGTCAGAAGTAGGTAGTTCGCACTATAGAATATTATTCTTAGCGGCCTTTGTATTATTCATATTCACATTCATTTTTAACACAGTCGCTGAGTTTGTTCGCCAGCAACTGCGTGAAAAATACAGCTCAATGTAAGCGGAGAGACATGACATGGTAAAGCAGTGGTTTAAGTCTGGTTCTCCTTGGATTTGGATGACCGGTGGTGCAGTGAGCATCAGTTTGATTTCAGTTTTAGGCTTATTAGCAATGATAGCCTGGAAAGGGTTAAGCTTTTTCTGGCCTTCAGAAGTTGTACAGTTTGAACTTGAAGGGTCGATTGCAAAGCAAACTGTTATTGGCGAAGTTTACGACCGTGAATTAGTACCAAAAACGCGTTTAGCCGCCACAGGTATTGATGTTAGCGGATTTGAAAAAGAAGAAATAGAGCGCTTACTTATTAAAACAGGTAACCGCGAATATGTAGATTTAGATTTTCGTTGGATATTAGAAACCGACATAACAAATAAAACAGCACCAGCGGCGCTTGCAGTATTTGAGCGTAGTAAAAACGGTAACTTTTATGGTTATGTGCAAAACGTTATTAAAGACGGTAAACCAGTCGAAGGCGATAAGATTGAAGCGCTACATGAGCTTGTAGAGCGTGCAGTAGACTTAAATGACGAAGCACTTGATTTGCAAAATGGCGACATTGGGCATATTAACTACGCACTTGAACGCTTACGTTTAAAAGAAAAAGGCTACTTACTTGATAACGCTCTCACTGATGAACGTGTTGCTGAGCTTGCTCAAGCACGTGCTGAATTACGTGCAGAGTATGGTGTACTCGAAAAAGATTTATTTGCACTACGCAAACAAGCTAAACGTGACCACGTAACTGTAAAAGATATGCGCGGTGAAGTTGTTACAATTCCTATGTATCAAGTACTTGATGTTTGGTTTCCAAACGATATGGGCTTTTTTGCAAAGCTAGGCCACTACTTTGTGCAACTAGGTAAGTTTGTATCCGATGATCCACGTGAAGCAAATACAGAAGGCGGTGTTTTCCCTGCTATATTTGGTACTGTATTTATGGTTATGCTGATGGCTGTAATTGTGACGCCGTTTGGCGTTGTTGCTGCAATTTACTTACACGAGTACGCCGCAAAAAATGCAATCACTAAAATGATTCGTATCGCAGTGATTAACTTGGCCGGTGTTCCTTCAATTGTATACGGTGTATTTGGCCTCGGCTTTTTTGTATACATGTTAGGTGGTAGCTTAGACCAATTATTTTATCCAGAATCGTCGCCAACGCCAGTATTTGGTACGCCAGGTGTAATGTGGTCGGCATTAACGCTCGCTATACTAACGTTGCCAGTTGTTATTGTATCGACTGAAGAAGGTTTATCTCGTATTCCAAGTACCGTACGCGATGGTTCACTAGCGCTTGGCGCAACAAAAGTTGAAACGTTATGGCGCATAATTATTCCAATGGCAAGCCCTGCAATTATGACAGGTTTAATACTGGCAGTTGCGCGTGCTGCAGGTGAAGTTGCACCGTTAATGCTAGTAGGCGTTGTAAAAATGGCTCCTACATTACCACTTGATGGCAACTTCCCGTATTTTCACTTAGATAGAAAGTTCATGCACTTAGGCTTTCATATATACGATGTTGGCTTCCAAAGCCCTAATGTTGAAGCGGCACGCCCGCTGGTATACGCAACGGCCTTTTTATTGGTGTCGGTGATTATTACCCTAAACATAACGGCCATTGGTATACGTAACCATTTACGTGAAAAATTCAGATCGCTTGAACACTAATTAGTAAAGATTTTATAGGTAACAAAAATGATTACAGTCGCTCCAAAAGTAAACCAAGCTAATATAGGCCAGAAGTTAGACCTAGAAAATTTAACGGATGACCAAAAAGCGCTAGAGATTAAAGATCTCGATCTTTACTACGGTGATAAGCAAGCGCTTAATAAAGTAAATATGAACATTCCAAAAGGCCAAGTAACTGCGTTTATAGGACCATCGGGCTGTGGTAAATCAACTCTATTACGTTGTATTAACCGCATGAACGATTTGGTTGATATTTGCCGTATTGAAGGTGAAATATTACTTCACGGTCAAAATATTTACGATAAGAGCGTAGATGTAGCAGCACTTCGTCGTAATGTAGGTATGGTGTTTCAGCGTCCTAACCCATTTCCTAAATCAATTTATGAAAATGTGGTTTATGGCCTACGCTTACAAGGCATTAAAGAGAAGCGTAAGTTAGACGAAGTGGTAGAGCAATCACTTCGTGGTGCTGCTTTATGGGATGAAGTAAAAGACAGATTACACGATAGCGCGTTTGGCTTATCGGGTGGTCAGCAACAGCGTTTAGTTATTGCTCGCTCAATTGCAATTGAGCCAGAAGTTCTTTTATTAGATGAACCTACATCAGCACTTGACCCTATTTCTACTTTGGTAATCGAAGAGCTAATAAACGATTTAAAAAACCAATTTACCGTTGTTATTGTTACACATAACATGCAACAAGCAGCACGTGTATCTGATCAAACAGCCTTTATGTATATGGGCGAATTGATTGAGTACTCAGACACAAATACCTTATTTACTACACCAACGAAGAAAAAGACCGAAGATTACATTACCGGTCGTTACGGTTAATTAGCCCGTTGTAGCGTGTTGTGCAAGATTAAGAGAGAAGGTAACTATGGAACATAATATTAATAAACATATTTCTGGGCGTTTTAACCAAGAACTAGAAAATGTACGTAATCATGTATTAAGCATGGGTGGCTTAGTTGAGCAGCAGTTAAATAGTGCGCTTGATGCTGTGAGCCGTAACGATGCAGAGCTTGCTCAAAAGGTACGTCAGAACGATTATAAAGTGAATGCTATGGAAGTAAGCATTGATGAAGAGTGTACGCGTATTATTGCTCGTCGTCAGCCTGCAGCAAGTGACCTGCGTTTAGTGATTGCAATAGCTAAAACAATCGCTGATTTAGAGCGTATTGGCGATGAAGCTGAGCGAATTGCTAAAGTTGCACTAGACTCATTTACCAAAGATCAGCAAGATTTATTAGTAAATATTGAAAATATGGGCCGTCAAGTTTTAAAAATGCTACACGACGTACTGGATGCATTTGCGCGTATGGATGTGCAACGTGCATTTCAAGTACATAAAGAAGATGCAAAAGTTGACCGCGAATATGAAGCTATCACACGTCAAATAATGACTTACATGATGGAAGATCCACGCTCAATCCCTAAAATCATGGACTTAGTTTGGTCTGTTCGCTCATTAGAGCGTATTGGTGATCGCTGTCAGAACATTGCTGAATACATTATTTATTTTGTTAATGGCAAAGATATTCGCCATACATCTCAAGAAGATATAGAAAAATCACTATGATTTTTTACCCATCATGCTTTTCTATTAAAGCGGCTTAGTGTCGCTTTGTGTGTTGCAAGCTTTAGTGAAGTAATAAAAAGCGTTCACAATCTTGGTTAATACTGTAAAATTCATGCTGCAAAGCATATCAATTTGATTAAAGGGTCAGTTATGCCTACAAACGCGTTTTTAGGAGTATTTGCAAAATCTCCTATCAAACCAATGGAAGAACACATCAAGAAGGTTCATCAAGCAAGTAAAGCTTTGATACCTTTTTTTAATCACGTATTTAAAGAAGAGTGGGTACAAGCAGAAGAGCTTCGCATCACTATTCGCAATTTAGAACGTGAAGCTGATGATATGAAAAGAGATATACGTTTACAATTACCGCGTGGTTTATTCATGCCGGTAGAGCGTACAGATCTTCTCGAACTAGTAACTCAACAAGATAAGATTGCTAATAAAGCGAAAGACATTGCAGGGCGAGTGATTGGTCGTGAAATGACCATTCCAAAAGTTATGCAAGCTGATTTCTTAGCTTACTTAACCCGTTGTGTAGATGCGACTAAACAAGCATCTAAAGCAATTAACGAATTAGAAGAATTGCTAGAAACGGGTTTTAAAGGTCGAGAAGTCACCTTAGTAGAAAAAATGTTAGTTGAATTGGATGCCATAGAACAAGACACGGACGAAATGCAGATAAAAGTACGCCGCCAGCTACGTGATGTAGAGGGTGAGTTAAATCCAATTGATGTTATGTTTTTGTACAAAATCATTGAATGGGTTGGCGAGCTTGCAGATATTGCAGAGCGCGTAGGATCACGTCTTGAGCTGATGTTAGCTCGTTAATTTAAAATCAGTTCAAACACGAAAGATTAAGGTTTTACAATGGATATCATTGCATCTTACGGCACGGTATTAATTTTAATTGCCGCAGCAGTCGGCTTTTTTATGGCTTATGGTATTGGCGCGAACGACGTAGCGAACGCCATGGGCACATCTGTAGGTTCAAAAGCGCTAACAATCAAACAAGCTATTTTTATAGCGATGATTTTTGAATTTGCAGGCGCTTACTTAGCAGGTGGTGAGGTTACATCAACAATTCGTAAAGGAATTATCGATGCCGCACCATTTGCAGACATTCCTGAACTTATGGTTCTGGGTATGATTTCGTCTTTATTTGCAGCGGGTGCTTGGTTATTAATGGCCTCGTTCTTGGGTTGGCCAGTATCAACGACTCACTCAATCATTGGTGCAATCATTGGTTTTGCGTTAGTTGCTGTTGGTACTGAGGCGATTCAATGGGATAAAGTAGGTGGTATTGTTGGTAGTTGGATTATAACGCCCGCCATATCAGGCTTTATTGCATACTTAATATTTATGAGTGCACAAAAACTTATTTTTAATACAGATGCACCACTAAAAAATGCTAAACGCTATGTACCACTTTATATGGGTTTAGCCGGTTTTATAATGGCCTTGGTTACAATTAAAAAAGGCTTAAAGCATGTTGGTGTTGATTTAGGTGCAGCCGAAGGGTACGCCTTAGCAATAGCTGTAGCAGTTGTCGTTGCTATAATTGGTAAAATTGCTATTTCTCGTTTAAATATCGATCCAAAAGCAGATAAACAAATGCAATTCAACAATGTTGAAAAAGTGTTTGCTGTTCTTATGGTATTAACAGCATGTTGTATGGCCTTTGCACATGGTTCTAACGATGTTGCTAATGCAATCGGTCCACTAGCTGCTGTTGTAAATATTGTTGAAAACAATGGTGAAATTGCTAAAAAAGCGGCTATTGCTTGGTGGATTCTACCTCTAGGTGGTTTTGGTATTGTTGCGGGTCTTGCTATTTTGGGCAAAAAAGTAATTAAAACGATTGGTGAAGGCATTACACATTTAACGCCTAGTCGTGGTTTTGCTGCTGAACTAGCCGCTGCTTCTACCGTTGTTATTGCATCAGGTACTGGTATGCCAATCTCTACTACTCAAACCTTAGTAGGTGCGGTATTAGGTGTAGGTATGGCACGTGGAATTGGTGCACTTAACATGGGTGTTATCAGAAACATTGTAGTTTCTTGGGTAATTACATTGCCAGTTGGCGCTGCCCTTGCTATTGTTATTTTCTACGTACTAAGAACCGCATTTGGGGTTTAACAAAAAAGTACTCAAAGACTTTTAGCTTGAAAAGATCTCAATGCCCTAGGTGTTGGGGTCTTTTTATTTGTGGAAAGAAAAAATGACCAATCTTCCAAGTATCAAACAGCTACAGTATTTATTAGCTGTTCATCAACATCAGCACTTTGGCAGAGCTGCCAGTGCCTGTTTTATTGGGCAATCTACTTTAAGCAGTGCTATTCAAAATCTTGAAGAAACGTTGGGTTGCCAGCTTATTGAACGCGAAAATCGCAGCCTTATGTTTACCAGTATTGGTGAAGAGGTTGTTGAGCGCTCTCGTAAAATAATTAACGATACAATTAGTTTAAAAGAGCTCACTAAAAGCTTTTTAACACCACTGAGTGGTAAATTAACGGTGGGTGTTATACCTACAATTGCTAGCTTTATAGCGGCTCCTCTGTATCACTTTTGTAAAGAAACCTTTTGTGATTTAGAGCTGGTATTAATAGAAGATACGAGTGATAAGCTACTGGATAAACTTGAGCATGGGCATATTGATTTAGCGCTACTTGCACTGCCATACGAAACCGATAAATTTCATACACAAGTATTGGCAAAAGATCAGTTTAGTTTAGTGCACCATAAGGACTACAGCGCTGCAAAGGGCGTAGTCGACTTTAATCTATTACCAGAGGCTAGCGTATTCTTACTCGAGCGTGAGCACTGTATGACAGGCCATGCGCTTAGTGCATGTCATTTAAACCGTGCTAGTTGTATTAACCCATTTGAAGCAGCAAGCTTGCATACATTATTGAGTATGGTTGAGCATCAGCTCGGGGTGACTTTTTTACCACAAATGGCGATTAACGCCGGAATTTTAGATAATAAAAATATGGTGGCGACACCATCACAAAGCGATGCATATAGAGATATTGGCATATTGTGGCGTAAAACTACAGGGCGGATCCGCGACTTTAAATTATTTAGTCAACAGCTTGAGATATTTTTAAAGCGCCAATGTAGTTTAGATTTTTCTAAATAAGAATAGGAAATGAATAAAAGCAGCCTATAAAGGCTGCTTTTGATTTTGAAGATGGCTTTCAAAAGGCTCAAGTTCGGGTAAAAATAGTAAATAAATCCATACCACCAAGTTAAAGTAAGGCACGCAGCCTAATACAGTAAAAACCTTAACTGGGTAGCCTTTAATATTTGCGTAACGATAACACTGATACGCGATTGCAAAATGTATAATCAGTAATAACATAACTAGCTGTGTCATACCTTTCTCCTTAAAAGCTTAAATAGCTTTGAAACCCACTATAAATATCAGCACTACGTCGCCAAAAGGTAATGTCATGTTTTTAAAGTGAAATACATTAAAAGGCACGACATTTTTTATTTGATACTGAAAGTATAGGCAAGAAAGGTAATATTGGTAGTAACAAATTGTTTAATTTTGTTTATTTTGGGCTAGCTTGTTGTTGGTAAAACGTTTTATTTTTTGAAATTTTTTCAAGTTCATCTTTTACTTTTTCAACAGGTACTGGGCGTGCAATAAAGTAGCCTTGTCCATAATCAACACCTATCTCTTTTAGTGCAAAAAATATCTCTTCGTTTTCAACGTACTCAGCTACAGAGCGCTTATCGAGAGACCGACTAATATCATTTATTGCTTTTACTAACGCTAAGTCTATAGGGTCATTAAGCATGTCGCTTACAAATGAGCCATCAATTTTTACATGCTGTGCTGGAAGCTGCTTTAAATAGTTAAATGTACTAAAGCCAGTTCCAAAATCGTCAATAGAAAAATGACAGCCTAAGCTATTAAGCTTCTCAATCATTTTACGAGTCGCTTTTAAGTTGTTAATACTTGCTGATTCAGTTATTTCAAAAATTATCCGCGAAGGGGGCACGTTATACTTTTCAAGGTTTGATTCAATTAATGGCAATAAGCGTTCATCTAAGAATGATTGTGCTGACAAATTAATAGCAACTTGGTTTAACTCTGGGTGCTTAGACACACAAGCAACGGCATTACGTATAACGCATTGATCCATCAAAAATGTGTCGTTAAGCATCTCTAAAGAGGGAATAAATTGATTTGGGTATACAAGTTCACCTTTGAGTTTTAAGCGTAAGAGCGCTTCAAAATAAGCAACTTTGCACTCTTTAAAATCCCAAATAGGTTGGTAATGCAGTTCAATATTATCTTGCTGCAGTGCTTGGCGAATTTCGTGACCCCATTCAAGCCCTGTTTGAAGCGTATTGTTTTGAGCATCCTCTTTTGAGTAGCAATGTACTAAGTTACGCCCTAAATTTTTGGCAATATACAAAGCAATATCGGCTTGTTTTAAACATTCATTAGGATCATTGTTTTGTGTCGTAATTTGAGTTAAACCGATAGAGCAGCTAATTGTGTATATCTGCTCTTCTGATTTAAAAGCATGTTTTTCTATTGCGCTGCACACACCTTCAGCAATAAGGTGTGCATCCAGTAAATTCATATCGGTAAGTATGACTGCAAACTCATCGCCGCCTATTCGGCACACCAAATGGTCTTCGCCAATATTTGCTTTAAATAATTGCGCCACTTCTTTTAATACTATGTCACCTTGGTGGTGACCTTTGCTGTCGTTTATTATTTTAAAGTGATCGAGGTCAATATAAATAACAGCATGCTCTATGCCATCATACGTGTATTTATCTTGGCATATTTTATTAAGCTGTTGATCAAAGTAATAACGGTTATGTAAACCAGTTAATGGGTCATGGTGTGCTAAATGACGTAGTTGGATCTCTGCTTGTTTACGTTCGTGTATGTTGTCGATAGTGGCGGTTATGGTCGCGTTATTACGACTATTTTTGATTAGCTGTAATCTGCATTCGACCCAAATTAAATTGCCATTTTTATGGGTGAGCTTTACTTCTATTTGTTGCTGTTGCTCGCCACCATGTAAAATGTCATTAATAGTATAATTTAGTCTTCCTTTATCTTCGTTATTACAATAAGCGCTTAATGGGGTTTGTAGTGATGATTTAACACCAAAACCGCTTAATGTCTCCCATGCAGGGTTAATAAAACGAATATGCCCTTGCTGATCAAGCTCTAAAACAACCGTATTCAAATGCAATAAAATACGCTGATGAGCCGAAAATAACTCTTTGTAACGCACTTCGCTCACGCTTAGCTGCTCTACTTTGTAAGCAAACTCAGCATAACTCACCATAAAATCTTCACGTCGTGCGGCGTGGTCACACACTTTATTTAAAAATGAAGGGTCGTATGGGGCTCTAATAAAATCGGTAACACCAGACAGCAAAAGCTGCTCAGCGTAATCAGCATCATCACTTTCTATAATCGTAACAATAGCTTGTTTAGAATTGTGCTGTAGGATTTCTTCAACGAGTACACTTGAGCTCTCTGCACTTGATGTAGTGGCATCGAGTAGCACAATTGAAAACTGCTGTTGGTTGTAAGCGTTTAGTGCTGCTTTGGCTGAGGTAACGTGAGTAATAGCAAAGTTTAACTTTAACTGTTCACTAATTTTTTCGGCCGTATTTTGAAGTGGCTCTAATAATAATAAGTTTAGCCGACTACTT
Organism: Pseudoalteromonas sp. 78C3; assembly: GCF_002836695.1. NCBI lineage: Bacteria > Pseudomonadati > Pseudomonadota > Gammaproteobacteria > Alteromonadales > Pseudoalteromonadaceae > Pseudoalteromonas > Pseudoalteromonas sp. 78C3. The sequence goes on along the minus strand of NZ_PJAV01000172.1, from coordinate 9,653 downwards.
TTTTCTAAGTGAGTAGATAAAACATTCGCAAGTACTTGAGGGAGCATGTCTTTATGTTCAAACGGCAGTACAGCATCTATCCCGTAGCTTCGGGCTGTTGTTTCGGCAATACGCTCACAGTAAATTGGCGGAATAAGTAAAATTGGGGTGTTTTTTGGTGTTTTTAATAATCCTGAGCGGATCATCCTCGAAAAGCGCCAGCCGTCAATTTTTCCAACATTAATGCCCGTTATTATAATATCAACAGGGTGTTGTTTTAAAAGCTTTAAAGCTTGTTGGCTATCTTGCGCATCAATAAAGGTAAATACATTTAAGCTATCTAAAGTGCCCTTAATCGCGCGACGTTCAGCACTACTTGCGTTTAATATTAGCAATTTAAGCTGGTTTGGCACGTGTTGAACACCCCTAATGTAACTTATAATAATTCAGCCGAACAAGAATAGTGACATTTAACCATAAGAACAAGAAAATTTAATGAGAAACACGCAAACAAGACATTATAAGTTTGGCTGATTTCTTGAGCTTAATACCCGATACATATACACTTGGCGCGATTTTAAATGATGTGGATTACTAATTATGCGCGTGGCTGACTTTAGCTTTGACTTACCTGATGAATTAATAGCTCGTTTTCCTAAAGCGGACAGAACTAGCAGCCGTTTACTTACTTTAGATGGCCCAAGCGGAACTCTAGAACATAAAGTGTTTAGCGACATACTTGATTTAGTAAACGAAGGCGATTTGTTAGTCTTTAACAATACACGCGTAATTCCAGCACGTATGTTTGGTCAAAAAGCCTCTGGCGGCAAAGTTGAAGTGCTTGTAGAGCGAGTGCTAGATGAACATCGCGTACTTGCGCACGTACGCGCGAGCAAGTCGCTTAAGGTTGGTAACGAAGTTATTCTTGAAGGCAAAGCCAAGGCAATAATGGTTGCACGCCACGATACATTATTTGAGCTTGAGTTTGATCATAGCCAAAACGTGCTAGATATACTTAATGATATTGGTCATATGCCACTGCCTCCTTATATTGACCGACCTGATACCGAAGCTGATCGCGAACGTTACCAAACTGTTTATGGAGAAAAGCCAGGTGCAGTTGCTGCGCCAACAGCGGGCTTACATTTTGACGATAAGTTAATGACGGCACTAAAAGATAAAGGTGTAAACATGGCTTTTGTTACTTTGCACGTTGGCGCCGGTACTTTTCAGCCAGTACGAGTGGATAGTGTTGATGAGCATGTAATGCATTCCGAGTACATTGAAGTACCCGATGATGTAGTTGCTGCCGTTGCACAAACCAAAGCAAGTGGCGGGCGCGTAATTGCGGTTGGCACAACATCAGTACGCTCATTAGAGTCGGCAGCTAAAGTTCACGGCGGCAAATTAGATACGTATTTTGGTGATACCGATATATTTATTTTTCCGGGTTACCAATTTAATGTTGTTGATGCCATGGTCACTAATTTTCACTTACCAGAATCAACGCTTATAATGCTAGTCAGCGCTTTTAGCGGACAAGACAATATTATGGGTGCATACAATACGGCAATAGAGCAGCAGTACCGATTTTTTAGTTACGGTGATGCGATGTTTTTAACACGTAAGTAACCATTTATTATTTAATACTCAGTAAAAAACACTAAAAACCCCAGCAACGAAGCTGGGGTTTTTGTTTAGCATAATAAGCAAAACTGAATTTATCGCAGCTAATAGTATTAATGAGGCAAAAAGGGTAGAATCGAGCGGTTAAATTATAGCTTGTTGGACTGTTTTTCTGACATTGAGGATGATATGAAATTTGAATTAGATTGTACTGACGGAAAAGCGCGCCGCGGCCGCTTAATTTTTGACCGTGGTGTAATAGAAACACCTGCATTTATGCCTGTTGGTACTTACGGTACTGTAAAAGGTATGACGCCAGATGAAGTAAAAGCCACTGGTGCGCAAATATGTTTAGGTAATACCTTTCATTTAATGCTTCGTCCAGGTACTGAAATCATTAAGCAACATGGTGATTTACACGACTTTATGAATTGGGATTTCCCAATTTTAACTGACTCAGGCGGTTTTCAAGTATTTAGCTTAGGCGCAATGCGTAAAATCACTGAAGAAGGCGTGTTATTCCAATCTCCAGTAAATGGTGATGAAATTATGATGTCGCCTGAAAAGTCGATGGAAGTACAGCGCGACTTAGGCTCAGACATCGTTATGATTTTTGACGAGTGTACGCCATATCCAGCAACTGAAAAAGAAGCTAAAGATTCTATGGAGTTATCTCTTCGTTGGGCTAAGCGCTCAAAAGAAGGGCATGGCGACAATCCATCTGCTTTGTTTGGTATTATTCAAGGTGGTATGTACCCAGAATTACGTGCACAATCGCAAGCAGGCTTAGAAGAAATTGGCTTTGATGGCTATGCATTAGGTGGTCTATCAGTAGGCGAGCCTAAAAACGAAATGATGAATATTCTTGATCATTGTGCGTTTAAAATGCCAGAAGACAAACCACGCTACCTTATGGGTGTAGGCAAGCCAGAGGATTTAGTTGAGTCTGTTCGCCGTGGTATTGATATGTTTGACTGTGTTATGCCAACACGTAATGCGCGTAACGGCCATTTATTCATTACCACGGGTGTCGTTAAAATACGTAACGCAGTACATAAAACAGACACAGGGCCACTTGACCCTGAGTGTGATTGTCATACGTGTGGAAACTATTCACGAGCTTATTTGCATCACCTTGATAAATGTAACGAAATTTTAGGTGCGCGACTAAACACAATTCATAACTTACGTTACTATCAACGTGTTATGGAAGGTTTACGTAATGCAATTAGCGAAGGTAAATTAGAAGAATTTGTACAAGATTTTTATGCTCGCCGAGGCCAAGACGTGCCAGAGCTAGTAGATATAAAAAATTAAACTTTAAAATTAAAGAGGAAGTATCATGAGTTTATTTATTTCAAATGCACACGCAGCAGCTGGTCAACCTGCGGCAAGCGGTGGTTGGGAAATGCTAATAATGTTAGCTATTTTCGGTTTGGTTTTTTACTTTTTAATCTACCGCCCGCAAGCTAAGCGCGTTAAAGAGCACAAAAGCTTAATGAGTATGATGGCTAAAGGCGATGAAGTACTTACCCAAGGCGGTTTAGTGGGTAAAATTGTGAAGATTTCTGAAGAGAAAGATTTCATTGTTATCTCTTTAAACGAGCAAGCAGAAGTAACAGTACAAAAATCTGCAGTATCTGCAGTATTGCCAAAAGGCACAATGAAGTCGCTATAAAAATAATAAGGACGACCCCGTGTTAAACAAGTTTCCAGTTTGGAAGTATTTACTTGTTTTAGCTGTGGTAGCCATTGGCCTTTTATATGCCTCTCCAAACTTGTATGGTCGCGATCCGGCTATACAAGTTTCAGGTGCTAAAGGCGCTGATGTCGATCTCAGTGTTGTAGACAAAGTAAACGCAATCCTTGAAAAAAATAATGTAACCGCTAAATCGACAATACTTGAAGATGGGCAAATTTTAGTTCGTTTAAAAAATGTTGAAGAACAGCTTAAAGCGCATGACTTACTTCGTGATTCGCTGAGCGACGATTACATTTCTGCTATTAATATGGCACCTGCTCAACCAGCTTGGTTAAAAGCAGTTGGTGGTAACCCTATGAAGCTAGGTCTTGATTTAAGTGGTGGCGTACATTTCACCATGGAAATCGACATGGCAACAGCGGTTGATAACCAGCTTGAGCAAATGGAACAAGATTTTCGTAGCGACCTGCGCGAAGAAAAACTACGTTACCGTAGTGTTCGCCGCGTAGCAGGCTCCGATCGTATGCGTGTAGAAATGCGTACTGAAGAAGACAAAAATGCAGCAGAGAGCTTCTTAGAAACTCGCTACCCGCTAAATGTCTACATTGATGACAGCAGTAACGATAAAGCATTTTTTGCGACAATGAGTGAGCAAAAACTCAAAGAAATTCGTGACTACGCTATCAAGCAAAATGAAACGATTATTCGTAACCGTATCAACCAAATTGGTGTTGCAGAACCTAACGTACAACGCCAAGGCGCTGAGCGTATTATTGTTCAACTACCTGGTATTCAAGACACAGCACGCGCTAAAGAAATTTTAGGCGCAACAGCAACACTTGAATTTCGTGAAGTAGACGAAAACGCTGATATTAGCGCTGCTGCTCAAGGTCGTATCCCTGCGGGTACTGAAATGATCATGAGCCGCGACGGTTACCCTGTTGTACTTAAAAAGCGTATTATTCTAGAAGGCAGCCATATAACTGGCGCGCAATCTGGCGCTGATGAATACCAACGCCCGCAAGTGAGTATTACGCTAGATAGCAAAGGTGGGGCAAAAATGAATGCCTTTACCAAACGTGCTATTGGTAAGCGTATGGCAACGGTATTTATTGAGTACAAGCCATCAGGTAAAAAAGATGCAGACGGTAAAGCGCTTCCGCCTATTAAGGTTGAAGAAGTTATTAACGTAGCAACAATTCAAGCACGTCTTGATCGCTCGTTCCGTATTACCGGTATCGATAACCCAGCTGAAGCACATAACTTAAGTTTGCTACTTCGTGCAGGTGCGCTTGTAGCACCAATTCAAATTGTTGAAGAGCGCACTGTAGGTCCAAGTTTAGGTCAAGAAAATATTGAAGCGGGTATGACTGCGGTTGCACTTGGTTTTGCGTTTGTACTTGTGTTTATGCTTGTGTACTACAAAGGCTTTGGTATGGTTGCAAACCTTGCGCTTGCGGCTAACTTAGTACTGATTGTTGGTGTTATGTCTTTAATTCCAGGCGCTACACTTACGCTACCTGGTATTGCCGGTATTGTATTAACGGTAGGTATGGCGGTTGATGCTAACGTACTTATTTTTGAACGTATCCGTGAAGAGCTAGCCGATGGCCGAAGCCCTCAACAAGCAATTCATTTTGGCTACGATAGCGCATTTAGCACTATATTCGATGCCAACATCACCACGCTAATTGCTGCCATTATACTGTTTGCAGTAGGTACCGGCCCAATAGCGGGCTTTGCAGTAACACTTGCGATTGGTATTTTAACTTCAATGTTTACAGCCATCGTTGGTACCCGTGCGGTAATCAACTTATTTGTTGGTGGTAAACGTATTGATAAACTTTCGATTTAAGGAGCTGACATGCAAATTTTAAGTTTGGGTAGTAGAACCCTTCGTTTCATGTCTCTTCGAAAAGTGGCTATGGGTTTTTCGACGTTATTAATTTTAGCGTCGTTTGCATCAATTTTTGTTAAGGGCCTAAACTTTGGTTTAGATTTTACCGGCGGTACGGCGGTAGAAGTGGGTTTTTCACAACCGGCTGACCTTAAAAAAGTACGTGATGCACTAGCTGATAATGGTTTTGCTGATGCATCAGTGCAGCTATTTGGTTCAAGCCAAGAAATTTTAGTTCGCTTAGCACCACGCGGTAGCGATGTAAAAGCTGAGGTGATTGGTAACCAAGTAATCGATGCACTTAAAAAAGCAGACGACAGCGTAGTAATGCGCCGTATTGAATTTGTAGGCCCAAGTGTAGGTGAGGACTTAAAAGAGCAGGGTGGCCTTGCCATGTTAACTGCGCTTATTTGTATCTTAATCTACGTTGCGTTTCGTTTTGAATGGCGCTTTGCAGTAGGTGCGGTAGGTGCACTACTACACGATGTTATCATTACTGTGGGTTTATTTTCGGTATTAGGTTTAGAGTTTGATTTAACTATATTAGCGGCCATTCTTGCGGTAATTGGTTATTCACTTAACGATACGATTGTTGTATCTGACCGTATACGTGAAAACTTCCGTAAGGTACGCATTGACGATACGATAGAAATTATTGATATTTCACTTACGCAAACACTTAACCGTACACTTGTAACATCAATCACGACTATTTTAGTATTGATTGCCTTGTTTACATGGGGCGGACAAACCATTCATGGTTTTGCAACTGCATTACTGTTTGGTGTGTTTATTGGTACTTATTCTTCGATTTATGTTGCAAGCTCTGTTGCTATAGCAATGGGCGTAAGCAAAGAAGATTTAATACCAGAAGTGATAGAAAAAGAAGGCGCAGACCAAGACGCTATGCCGTAACTAGGTTTGTACTTAATAAAAACCGCTCTTATGAGCGGTTTTTTATTGCCTGTAATATATTTATGCTCACGATTGTTTTAGCTTTACTGTGCAAGTATGAATAAACAGTGCTAACTTTGTAGAGCACGCCATGAGTGTAACGTCGTACTATGTATTTAAAATAAGTATTAATAGCGCGGTTATTAATCATAATATCGTCATCTTATATTTAGGCGCTGGAAGCTGTTTAGCTTAAATAACGCGATAATTTAAACTATCAATAATAACTGTTAAAACTACCGATAATAACTAGGGTGATAATTATGTTGCCATTAAAGTATTTGATTAACGTAGTAAGTTTGTTTGTATGCAGCGCTTTAGCGAGTGAGGTAAATATCGTAAATGTAGCGCAGGAGTAGCGTGTGCAATATGCTCGTGACGACTACCTTAACGAGCTATTAGAAAAAGCATTGGTGAGCGCACAATACCCTGCAGAGATTAACCCCGTTTTAATTCATCCCCATCAACAACGTACTTTAATAGCACTAGATACAAAAAATTTAGATTTATACTGGAGTATGAGCAGCCCCGAAAGAGAGTCTTTAGCTATTGCGATTAAAATCCCATTATTTAAAGGCTACATAGGTAAAAGGGCACTATTAACAAGTAAGAACAGCATTGCTAGATTTAAAGGTGTTACGAGCTTAGAGCAGTTAGGTAGGCTTTCTGCGGTGCAAGGTCATGATTGGCCAGATACAAGAATAATGTCCTATAACGGCTTACGTGTAAGGCCGCTTACCAATTACCAAGCCATGTTCACTTTAACGAGCCGTGGGCGGATAGATTACTTTCCTCGCTCGTTTATTGAGGTTAATTCTGAGCTTATTGAAAACAAACAAAGTAACTTAGTCGTTGTGCCTAATTTATATATAAGCTACCCAACGGGTATTTATTATTTTGTGACTAAGAGTAAACCCGAATTGGCAAAGGCAGTAGAGGAGGGCTTAATATTAATGCAGACAAACGGCGAGTTTGATGCATTATTTAATGAATACTTCGCAAAGGATTTAAATACACTACCTTATACAAAAGGTAAAACGATAGAGATTAAACTCGATAACCCTTATTTTTAGGCACAAAAAAAGGAGCCTGGGCTCCTTTTTAGTATGCTATTAATAGCATTTAATTAGCGAAGTAACGACTCAGTTAATACTGGACGAATTTCGCGAATAATTGCTTGAGTCAGTTTTGGTGAACCACAGATAATATTGCCGCTGTGATTATAGTTATTACCACCGGCAAAATCTACAACCATACCGCCCGCTTCTTTAACCATTAGTTCGCCCGCAGCAGAGTTCCAAGGTTTTAAACCAATTTCAAAAAATCCATCAACACGGCCAGCTGCAACGTATGCCATATCTAAAGCAGAACAACCTGCACGGCGAATATCAGCAGTGTGTACAAATAATGCTTTAAACGCTTCAGTGTATGCATCCATGTGGTTTTTGTTTTTGAAAGGGAAACCAGTAGCAAGTACAGTGCCTGCAAGAACCGTAGTTTTGCTAACGCGTAGACGTTTACTGTTTAACTGAGTGCCTTGACCGCGAGATGCAGTGAAAAGCTCACCACGAATTGGATCATAAATAACAGCTTGGTCTAAACGACCTTTAACTTTAAGTGCGATAGAAACCGCGTAATGAGGGATACCTTTGATGAAGTTAGTTGTTCCATCAATAGGATCTACAATCCATTGGTAATCATCATCCTTGCCTTTATGCTCACCTAGTTCTTCACCAACAATTGAGTGAGTAGGGTAAGACTGTAAAATAGTGTCACGAATTACGGCTTCGGCTTCTTTATCAATGTTAGTTACTAAGTCGTTAGCGCCTTTTTGTTGCACTTCAACTTTTGATAAATCTTCACTTGCGCGAAGTAAAATTTTGCCTGCGTTGCGCGCAGCGCGAACCGCAATGTTTAACATTGGATGCATGGTATTACCTTTGGGTTGTAAAAGAACGTTTATATATTTCAGCCGGCGTATTTTAGCGACTTTTGACATAAAGTAAACAATAAACCCCAAATACTTATGTTTGTTTTTTATACAAGATTGAAATGTGTATATATTTTTAAAAAATAATAATGAGCAATTAATAAGTCATTATGTTCCTTTATGTGTTTATTAAATCGAATTAATTTTAAATAACGCTTTACCTAAAGTTAGCTTGAGGTTTTATCGTGCTCCTAACTTAATTGATAGGACAACATTATGCATTTAGAGCACGTAAACTTAGTCGCGAGTGATATAGGTAGCATGCTTAAATTTTATCGCGCTGTATTTCCACATTGGTCGATTAGAAGTGAGGGCAGAGGCGATTGGCATGGAAAACCAAGACGCTGGGTACACTTTGGAGATGACACGCATTACATTGCGATAAGCGATCATGGTGAGGGTGAAAACAGAAACTTATCGGGCCATCAAATTGGTTTTGCACACTTTGCTTATGTAACTAATAATTTAAGCGCAGTAGTAATGCGCTTAAATAAAGTGGGTTTTACTCTAAGCAAGCAAGGTAGCGAGAATCCTTTCAGAAAGAATGTCTACTTTATTGATCCCGCCGGGTTTGAGGTGGAATTTGTAGAGTATTTAAGTGACATACCAAGCGAGCGAAATAACGATTTATAATAAAATACCAAGCAGCACGCTAAAGTGCTGCTACTCAATTATAGTTAGCGGCTATTATTACCCGTGCCAAACTGGGTTTTTAGCTCATTTGCAAAGCTCATAAATTTTTCTTTAATTGTGCGCTTTATTTTTACTTCAACCGATCCCATAACTGCCTTTCCTTCAATATGAATAGTAGGACCTTGGCGTTTGTTAAGCGACACAGATTTATTTTCAAGACTACTTAAAATACAAAACATTTTAGACACTACATTTACATGCTCTGGTACGTAAATCTCATCGCTACCAAAAATACAGTTAACGTGAATAGTTACATTTTGATGCGCAAAAATGGCATCGGTAAAATCTAGCACCACCGATCCCATAAAGTTACTCAAATATATATTCTTTGGCACGACCCACTGACCGCTTCGCTCGTTAGAGCCTAAAATGCTGCGTAATGTAAAATCATCATCACTGTTTTGTTGTGCACTATAATGTGGTGTAAATTGCGATTGTTTTTCTGCTTTATATTGCTGATCAGTATTAAGTGTTAAATCTTCTACTAAGGCTAAAAGAGCTTCGTTATTAGGTGCATCCATCGCGTTATCTAAGCGTCTCTCAAATGCATCAACAGAAATAACCCCATGACTGTAATTATAAATTAATTGATCAATTACTTGTTCGCGTACTTGCTCTATTGGGCGGTCTTCGACTTTTACAGACATGGGGCATTCCTTATTATATTTACTATTAATACAGCTCTTGATGTTTATATGCAAAGCACGCACCAAATATAATAACCTTAATTATCAATTATTTAATTTTAAATGATGTTTTATGTTTTGTTATATTAACGATAGATTAACCAAAAATGCAATTATCTAGTTATT